>JAAYVF010000009.1 GCA_012517325.1 Myxococcales bacterium
CAAAGCCCGATGCAAAACGGAAAATCGAAAGGGAACAACCAACTGGACGTGGGTCTATCAGGCCTCGGCTCCGAACTCTACGTAACCAAGGGGACATTTTTGCTGCACAGTTGAGGGGACATATTGCCTAAGTATAAACATGGCCGCCGGGCGACGGGGGGCAAGGCGTCGTTCGCGAGCGGTTGCTTTTCGTTTCGGGAGGAATATCATTGGACCCAGGGTTTGTAAAAATAATTATCTGCTGAACGCTGGCGGTCGTTTCTTGTGGGGAGACGGGAATGAAGGCCAAGCGGGTTTCGCTTCTTTTTCCCATCCTGCTCGGGATACTCGCTTTTTCTGCAACCAGCCGGGCGGCGACGGTCATTTACTACGATCGGCAAACCAACGGCATGGGCGTCACCCTGGCCAACATGATCTACAACCTGGCCGGGCATTTCGACACGGATTTGACCGAGCGCGACGTGGCCGGTTATCAAGCGGGCGATCTGTCGGCGTTCGACCGGGCGATCTACCTCGGCACCGTTTATCGGCCGTTGCCGCCGGCGTTTCTGGCCGCCGTGGCCCAGGGCGAGCGGCCGGTTTTCTGGATCGGCGGCAGCATCGATCAACTAACCGATTTGCCCGGCGTGGCCGATCAACTGGGTTTTCGCTACCGGGATTACACGCTGGGCGCCGGCTTCGACCGCATCCGATACAAGGATCGCTGGCTGATCCGCCGGCAGCTTTTCGATTTCTATCAACTGGAGTTCACGGACGACGCGGAAGTGTACGCGGTGGTGGCCGACGACGGCGTGCCGCCGGCGACTTACCCGTATTTCCTGCGCGGCGCGAACGTCTGGTATTGGGCCGACATCCCGTTTTTCTCGCAACTGGCCGACGACCGCTATTTCGTCTTCGCCGACGCGCTGCACGAGTTTTTCGGTCCCGGCGTTCCGGTCCGGCGGACCGCGCTGCTGCGCCTGGAGGACCTGGCGCCCGGAGCGACGCACTGCGACGAGTTGTACTCGCTGATCGAATCCCTCGCCGCCGAGGGGATTCCATTCGCGTTCGATCTGACGCCCTTTTTCGTGGACCCGATCGGTGTGTTGTATCCGCCGGGCACCGTGAAGCGCTTTCCGGACGATCCGGAGTTGGTCGATCTGGTCAACGCCATGCTGAAGAACGGCGGCACGATGGTCATGCACGGCGTTACGCACCAGCACGACAACGGCGTGTCGTTGAACGATTGGGAATTCGTGCAGGGCGCCGGCAACGAGCCGTTGCCCGGCGATTCGGCGGCGTGGGCGCGGGGGCGGGTCGAAAGCGGGCTGGCCGAGTTCGCCGCACAGGGTTGGCGGCCGCTGATCTGGGAAACGCCGCATTACGGCGCCTCGCACGGCGATTACCGCGTTTTCGCCGAATACTTCGCCTGGGATTTCGAGCAGCCGCTGATCTTTCCGCTGTCGGTCGATGCGCCCGCGAGTTTCGGCGTCGCCTACTCGCCGCCGAGCCAGGTGTTTCCCTACGTTTCCCCGGTCGGTTCCAACGGCATGGGCTTCATTCCCGAGAATCTGGGCTACATCAATCCGGCCGTGCCGGGCCAGCGCCCCGCCGACCTGCTGGAAAGAGCGCGCCGGCTGACGATCGTGCGCGACGCCACGGCGTGCTTTTACGCGCACAACGGCCTGGTGAATCCGGACGACGTCTGGGAGGTCATCGACGGGCTGCGCGAGCAGGGCTACGAATTTGTGAGCATCGCGGAATTGATCGGCGACGATGACGACGACGACAATAACGACAATGACAACGACGATAACGACAATAACGACAACGACAATGATGACAACGATGATGTCAGCCCGACGCCGGCGCCCGGTGACGATGACGACGACGGCGGCGGTTCGGGCGGGTGCTTTTAATTAATTCACGGCGCTTCCGGCCTACTTCATGTCCCCGTGATATTCCTGGAGGCTGCGCACCCCGAGGGTCTTGCTCTTCACCGCCATGATGCCGCGCACGGCGGCCGACGCGCCGGAGAGAGTGGTGATGTACGGCACGTTGTGCTGGATGGCGACGCGGCCGATCTCGTACTCGTGGCTGCGCGATTCCTTGCCCAGCGGCGTGTTGATCACCATGACGATCTGCTTCTTGATGATCAGGCTCAGCGAGTTGGGCTCGCCGCGGCCGACCTTGTGCACGCTCTCGGCGCGGATGCCGCAGGCCAGCAGCGCCCGGTAGGTGCCCTCGGTGGCGTAAATGCCGAAGCCCAGTTCGAGCAGATCGCGGGCGATCGGGATGACGCGCAGCTTGTCGTAGTCGTTGACGCTGATGAAGACGTTGCCCTCGGTCGGCAGGCTGCCGCCGGCGGCGATCTGCGACTTGGCGAAGGCGTTGCCGAAACTGTGTGAAATGCCCATCACCTCGCCGGTCGAGCGCATCTCCGGCCCGAGGAACACGCTGGCGTTGGCGAATTTGTTGAACGGCAGCACCGCTTCCTTCACCGAAATGTGTTTCGGCGCGCGGGTCTTGGTCAGGCCCAGCTCGGCCAGGGTGCGGCCGATCATCACCTTGGCGGCCACCTTCGCCAGGGGCACGCCGGTGGCCTTGGAGACGAAGGGCACGGTGCGGCTGGCCCGCGGGTTGACCTCGAGCACGTAGACGATGCCGTCCTTCATCGCGAACTGGATGTTGAGCAATCCCTTGACCTTCAGCTCGCGGGCGAGGGTGCGCGTGTAGTCCTCGATGCGTTCGAGGTGGTCGGGGGCGATCAGGTAGGGCGGCAGCACGCAGGCGCTGTCGCCGGAATGGATGCCCGCTTCCTCGATGTGCTGCATGACCGCGCCGATGTAGAGCTGGCGGCCGTCGTAGATCGCGTCGACGTCGAACTCGAAAGCGTCCTCGAGAAACTTGTCGATCAGCACCGGGTGGTCGGGCGAAACCTCGACCGCCTTGCGCATGTACTCGGCCAGGCCGCGGTCGTCGTAGACGATCTGCATCGCCCGCCCGCCCAGCACGTAGGACGGCCGCACCAACACCGGGTAGCCGATGCCGCGCGCGACCTCGCGGGCCTCGGCGATCGACACCGCCGTGCCGTACGCCGGGTGGACGATGCCCAGGCGGCGCAGCAGCGCGCCGAAGCGCTTGCGGTCCTCGGCCAGGTCGATGCAGTCGGGCGAGGTGCCCAGGACGCGCACGCCGGCCCGTTCGAGCGGCAGCGCCAGCTTGAGCGGCGTCTGGCCGCCGAACTGCACGATCACGCCCAGCGGTTTTTCGTTTTCGACGATCCGGATGACGTCCTCGAAGGTCAGCGGCTCGAAAAACAGCCGGTCGGTGATGTCGTAGTCGGTGCTGACAGTCTCGGGGTTGCAGTTGATCATCTGCACTTCGTAGCCCTCTTCCTTGAGGGCGAAGACGCCGTGCACGCAGCAGTAGTCGAACTCGATGCCCTGGCCGATGCGGTTGGGCCCGCCGCCGAGGATGATCACTTTTTTGTTGCGGCTGGGAACGGCCTCGTTTTCCGGCTCGTAGGTCGAGTAGTAGTACGGCGTCTCGGCCGCGAATTCCGCCGCGCAGGTGTCGACCGTTTTAAAGGCGGCCTGCACCTTGAACTGTTTGCGCAGGCGGCGCACCGCGGCCTCGTCGGTTTTGCACAGGTGGGCGAGCTGGCGGTCGGAGAAGCCCAGGCGCTTGGCCGCGAGCAATTCGTCGCGGTCGAAGGTCGCCAGGTCGCGGCCCTTCAGGGCCTGTTCGGCGCGCGCGATCTTCTCGATCTCGCGGATGAACCACGGATCGATGCCGGTCAGGCGCGACAGTTCCGCCGCGGGCAGGCCGAGCTGCAGGCCGTATTTCACGTAATAGAGGGTGTCGCGGTGCGGCTTGGCCAGCTTGGCCTTGACGGTCTTTTTCAGCGCGGCGACGTCGGCCTGCGGATCGTACACGTCCAGCGGATCCTTGCCGTCGCCGCCCAGGCCGTAGCGGCCGATTTCCAGGCTGCGCAGGGCCTTCTGGAACGACTCGGGGAAGGTGCGCCCGATGGCCATCGCCTCGCCGACCGATTTCATCTGGACGCCGAGCGTGTCCTCGGCGCCGGGAAATTTTTCGAAGTCCCAGCGCGGGATCTTGGTCACGATATAGTCGATCGACGGTTCGAAGCAGGCCGGCGTTTTCTTGGTGATGTCGTTGGGGATCTCGTCGAGGGTGAAGCCGACGGCCAGCATCGCGGCGATCTTGGCGATCGGGAAGCCGGTGGCCTTCGAAGCCAAAGCCGACGAACGCGAGACGCGCGGGTTCATCTCGATGACCACCAACCGCCCGTCCTTCGGGTTGACGGCGAATTGCACGTTCGAGCCGCCCGTTTCAACGCCGATCTCGGTCATCACGCGGCGCGCGGCGTCGCGCATGATCTGGTATTCCTTGTCGGTCAGGGTCTGGGCGGGGGCGACGGTGATCGAGTCGCCGGTGTGCACGCCCATCGGGTCGAGGTTTTCGATCGAGCAGACGACGACGAAGTTGTCCTTGAAGTCGCGCATCACCTCGAGCTCGAATTCCTTCCAGCCGATGACCGATTCCTCGACCAGCACCTCGTGCACCGGGCTGAGCGTCAGGGCGTTTTCGATCATCGCCTTGTACTGGCTCTTGCGGAACGCGGTGCCGGCGCCGGTGCCGCCCAGGGTGAAGGCGGGGCGCAAGATGACCGGAAAGTCGATCTCCTCGACCAGTTTCAGCGCCTCGTCGAGGCTGCGCACGAACCGGCCGCGCGGCACTTCCAGGCCGATGCGCCGCATCGCCGCGGCGAACAGCTCACGGCTCTCGGCCTTCTGGATCGCCTCGAACTTGGCGCCGATCAGCTCGACGTTGTTCTGCCGCAACACGCCGCGCTGGTGCAGCTCGAAGGCCAGGTTCAGCGCGGTCTGGCCGCCCATCGTCGGCAACAGCGCGTCGGGCTTTTCGCGTTCGATGATGCGGGCCACGACGCCCGGCGTCAGCGGCTCGACGTACGTCCGGTCGGCCAGTTCCGGGTCGGTCATGATCGTCGCCGGGTTCGAGTTGATCAGCACGATCCGGTAGCCCAGTTTTTTCAGCACCCGGCACGATTGGGTGCCGGAGTAATCGAATTCGCACGCCTGGCCGATGACGATCGGCCCGCTGCCCAGGATCAGGATGCTCTTGAGGTCGGTGCGTTGCGGCACGCTTTCGCTCCTTTCGGTCGCCGGCGCCGGGGCGGCGCGGTTACGACCGCTTCCGTTGGTGTTGCTTCATCAGATCGACGAAACGCCCGAACAGGTAGCGCGCGTCGTGCGGTCCCGGCGACGCTTCCGGGTGGTACTGCACGGCGAAAACCGGCAGCTTCCGGTGGGCCATGCCCTCCACGGTCCGGTCGTTCAGATTCAGGTGGGTGCAGGCCACGTGACCGCCCAGCGAATCGATGTCCACCGCGAAACCGTGGTTCTGCGCCGTGATTTCCACCTTGCCGGTCGTCAGATCCATCACCGGCTGGTTGCCGCCGTGGTGGCCGTACTTGAGCTTGTAGGTGCGCCCGCCGAGCGCCAGGCAGAGAATCTGGTGACCGAGGCAAATGCCGAAAATCGGCTTTTTGCCCAGCAGGCCTTTCGCCGCCTCGACGGCGTAAGTCACCGCCGCCGGGTCGCCCGGCCCGTTGGAGAGGAAAACGCCGTCGGGATGATAGGCCAGCACTTCCGCCGCCGTGGTGGTCGCGGGTACAATTTCCACCCGGCAGCCGGCCGCGATCAGGTTGCGCAGGATGTTGCGCTTGATGCCGAAGTCGAAGGCGACGACGTGAAACGCGCCTTCCTGGGCCAGCGCGTTGGTGTAGCCGCGCCGCGGCGACCAGATGCTTTCGTTCCACTGATAAGGCCGCGCGCAGGTCACCTCGCGCACCAGGTCGCGCCCTTCCAGCGGCGGCGCCGCGGCGGCGATCGCGGCCAGCGCCTTGGGCTGCAGACGTTCGGTGGAGATGACGCCCATTTGCGCGCCCGCCTCGCGCAGGTGCCGGGTCAGCGCGCGCGTGTCGACTCCGGCGATGCCGACGATGTGGTGTTTCGCCAGGTACTCGTGCAGCGTCAGCTCGCTGCGCCAGTTGCTGGGATGCTCGGCGGCCTCGCGCACGACGAACCCCTGCAGATAGGGCCGGCCGGCCTCGACGTCCTCGGCGTTGACGCCGTAGTTGCCGATGAGCGGATAGGTCATCGTGACGATCTGGCCGGCGTAGGACGGGTCGGTGAGGATTTCCTGGTACCCCATCATCGAGGTATTGAAAACGACCTCGCCGATCGCTTCGCCGCGCGCGCCGACCGACCAGCCGGGAAAGGCCCGGCCGTCGGCCAGCACCAGCATTGCTTTTTGTTTTTCGTTCATCCGGTTCCCCTAGCAGCCGCCGTTGGCGGACGGATTCTTACGCTGGAAAGCGGTGCGGATCAAGTCGCGGAACAGCGGCGCCGGCGCCTCGAGCTTGGAGGTCAGTTCGGGGTGGAACTGGCACCCCATAAAATACGGGTGGTCCGGCAGTTCCATGATCTGTTTGATGCGGCCGTCCTTGTTGTGGCCGGAGAACACCAGGCCGGCCGCCTCGAGCCGCGGCACGTATTCCGGATTGACCTCGAAGCGGTGGCGGAAACGTTCGCGGATCAGGGCCTTGCCGTCGTAGATCTGCTGGGCGCGGCTGCCGGGAACGACGATCACGTCGTGGCCGCCCAGGCGCATGGTGCCGCCCTTCTGGGTCACGTTGATCTGCTCGGGCAGGATGCAGACCACCGGGTGCTCGACCGTGTAGCCCTCGGCGGCGGCCTCCATGGTGTGGGCGCCATTCAGGCCGAGCATGTGGCGCGAGTATTCGACCACGGCGAGTTGCATCCCGTAGCAGATGCCGAGGAACGGAATGCCGTTTTCGCGGCAGCACTGGATGACCTTGATCTTGCCCTCGATGCCGCGCGTGCCGAAGCCGCCGGGCACGATCACCGCGTCGATGCCCTGCAGCAGCGGCAACGGGTCGGCGCCGGAGCGCTCCAGCTCGGAGGTTTCCAGCCAGTCGATCCGCACCCGCCCGTCGATGTGCGCGCCGCTGTGGCGAATCGCCTCGATGATGCTGGCGTAGGAATCGTGCAGGTCGGTGTACTTGCCGCAGATCGCCACGCGCACCAGCGGGCCGTCGGCGCGGGTCAGCGCGCCGACCAGCGACCGCCATTGGGCCAGGTCGGGCGGCGAATAGATTTTCAGTTTCTTGTGCAGGATTTCGGTCAGCCCTTCCTCCTCGAACCCCAGCGGAATGCGGTAGACCGTGTCGACGTCGACGCCGGAGATCACGGCGCGCTGGTCGATGTTGCAGAACAGGGCGATCTTCTTTTTGATCTTGTCGGTGAGGCGCCGCGGGCTGCGGCCGATGATCACGTCGGGTTGCAGGCCGCGCTCGTTGAGCAGCTTCACCGCCTGCTGCGTCGGCTTCGATTTCTGTTCCTCGATGCCCGCCGGAATGGGAACGTAGGTCAACAGGACGATCAGCGTGTTGTCCTCGCCGACTTCCTGGCGCAGTTGGCGCACCGCCTCGATGTACAGTTCGTTCTCCATGTCGCCGATGGTGCCGCCGATCTCGATCAGGCCGATGTCGGCCTTGGTGCGGCCGGGGATGTTGTAGAACCAATCCTTGATGCAGTCGGTGACGTGGGGAATGAGCTGCACGGTCTGCCCCAGGTAGTCGCCCCGGCGCTCGCGCTCCATGATCATCTTGTAGACCTTGCCCATCGTCAGATTCCATTCGAACTGGCAGGTGACGCCGAGGTAGCGCTCGTAGTGGCCGAAATCCATGTCCACTTCGCCGCCGTCGTCCAGAACGAAAACCTCGCCGTGCTCGATCGGGTTCATCGTGCCGGGGTCGGTGTTGAGGTAGCCGTCGCATTTGATCGGCACGATTGACAGGCGCGAGGCCAGCAGTTTGCCGATCGAGGCCGCCGCGATGCCCTTGCCTAGGCCCGACAGCACGCCGCCGATAACGATGATGTATTTGGTGTTGCGCCGGCCGTATTCGACCGATTTGTCCCAATCGGCGTCATGGACGAGCATCCCGCGCTCGTGAACCTCGGGCGCTTTGCCGGTTTCTTCGGCCAGAAATGCGTCTAAATCATCGGGATTGATGCGGTATTGGCCACGATTGCCGACCTTGATCGCCTTTAATTCATCGGATTTTACCCAGCGCCTGACAGTGCTGATTGAAATCTTCAGTCGTTCGGCCACGTCTTCAAGGCTCAGAAAATTACTGAGGTCTTTCATTGATAACTAGTCTCCAGTGATTGTCAGTGGTGGTCATTTAGGCCGGGAGATATGTATAACAGATTTCAACCGAATGGTCAAGAAAAGGCTGACAAAGCGCTGATTTTTTCTTGGTCGAATTGCTTAGTAGATTCTAACTATTCGATATAAATAAAATTACGGCTTATCCTGGTCGACGCGGGTGATCTTCGCGCCCAGCGAGTTGAGCTTGACGTCCAGGCCTTCGTAGCCGCGATCCAGGTGGTAGATGCGTTGCACCTCGGTGGTCCCTTCGGCGGCCAGGCCGGCGAGCACCAGGCTGGCCGACGCCCGCAGATCGGTGGCCATGACCGGCGCGCCGGTCAGCAGCGGGATGCCGCGCACCAGGGCGCTGTGCCCCTCGATGGTGATCCGGGCGCCCATGCGTTGCAGTTCCAGCACGTGCATGAAGCGATTTTCGAAAATGGTTTCGGAGATGACCGAAAGCCCGTCGGCGAGGCACATCAGCGCCATCACCTGGGCCTGCATGTCGGTCGGGAAGCCGGGATAGGGCGAGGTCTTCACATCGGTCGGCGTCGGGCGGTGCGGGCCGATGACGCGCACGCCGCCGTTTTCCGGCTCGATGGTCAGGCTGGCCTGACGCAGTTTTTCAACCACCCGGTTCAGGTGATCCAGGCGCGCCCCGCGCAGGAGCACGTTGCCCTTGGTGATGCCGGCCGCCACGATCAGGGTGCCGGTTTCGATGCGGTCGGGAATGAGCCGCTGATCGACGCCGCCCAGTTCCTTGACGCCGCGAATGCGGATCGTTTCGGTGCCGTCGCCGTCGATTTTCGCGCCCATGCCGCGCAGCCACTCGGCCAGGGCGACGATTTCCGGCTCGCGGGCGGCGTTCTGCAAAACCGTTTCACCCTCGGCCAGCGCCGCGGCCATCATCAGATTTTCGGTGCCGCCGACGGTCACGGTGTCGAAAGCGATGGCCTCTCCCCGCAGGCCGTGCGGGGCTTCGGCCTCGATGTAGCCGTGTTCGATCTGAATCGTCGCGCCCATTTTTTCAAGGCCCTTGAGGTGTTGATCCACGGGGCGGGCGCCGATGGCGCAGCCGCCGGGCAGAGAGACGCGGGCGCGGCCGAGGCGGGCCAGCAGCGGGCCGAGCGCCAAAACGCCGGCGCGCATCGTCTTGACGATTTCGTAAGGCGCTTCGTGGCTGATCACCTGGCGCGGATCGAGGCGGACGTCGCCGTTTTCGTGGGCGATCTTGAGCCCCAGGCCGGTCAGCAGTTGATTGATCGTGCGAATGTCGCGCAGCGCCGGCACACCGCGCAGGACGCACGGCGCCTCGGTCAGCAAGGTCGCGCACAGCATCGGCAGCGCGGCGTTCTTGGCCCCGCTGATGTTCACTTCACCCAACAGGCGTTGCCCGCCTTGAATCACCATTTTCTGCATCTAATTTTCCCTTCGCCGGGCGGTCAACACCCGTTCGGTTCCCGCCAGGTCGCGCCACGCGGCCATCGTCGTAAAGGCGCCGGATTCCCGCAACAGCGCCAGCACCGCCGGCGACTGCCCGGCACCGCATTCCAGCGCCAGCAACCCCCCGGGCCGCAGCCGTTCCGGCGCCGCGGCGATGAGCCGCCGAATCACCGCCAGACCGTCGTCGCCGCCGTCCAGGGCCGTCGCCGGTTCGTATTGCGCCACTTCCGGCATGGCGGCGCCGCATTCGGCGGTGGTCAGGTACGGCGGATTGCTGAGGACCGCGTCATACGGCTCCGGGTCCGCGGCGAACAAGTCGGCCTCGTAAAGCGTCACTCGATCCGCCACGCCGTGCCGCCGCAAATTTTCCGCCGCCACGCCGAGCGCCGCCGCCGAAATGTCGGTGGCCGTGAATCGCCAGAGCGGCCGTTGGGTCGCCAGGGCGATCGTCACGCAACCGCTGCCGACACCGATCTCGCACAGGCGTTGTGGCGCGTCGGCGGCGAGAGCTTCCAGGGTTTTGTCCACGAGCAATTCGGTTTCCGGCCGCGGCGTCAGCACGCGACCGTCCGACAGAAACGACAAGCTGTAGAATTCTTTTGTTCCCAACAAATGCGCCAGGGGTTCGCGCCGGCCGCGCCGGGCCACCAGTTCGTGCAGGGTTTGCAATTCGGCGGCTTCGAGCGGCTGATCGTAACGCAGATAAAGGCCCAGGCGGTCGGTGCCCAGCACGTGGGCGAGCAGCAGTTCGGCGTCGAGGCGGGCGGTGGCGATGCCTTTGCCGGCGAAAAAATCCCGGCACCAATTCAGCAGGCTGAGGACCGTCCACCGTTCCATCTTGACCCATTGTTCGGCCGGAGAATCAAATCGGGGCGGCCGGATTTGAACCGGCGACCCCCGGCTCCCAAAACCGGTGCGCTACCAGCTGCGCCACGCCCCGACGAGCGGCCCGCAAAATAGCATGACGACCCGCCGAGCGGCAAGGCGGAAAACGGCGTTGAAAAAAAAGCGGACCGGACCCTCGAAAGCCGCTCGTCGAGGTCGCCCAACGCTTAAATGCGAGGCGGCCCCGGAAAGGGGCCGCCTCCGATCAACCATTGTCTGCGGCTAGCAGTCTAAAGCCAGATCAACATCCGCAAGAACCGCTGTCGTCGTCATCGTCGTCGTTGTCGTCGTCGCCGTTGTCGTCGTCGGCATTGTCGTCGTCGGCCGCGTCGTCGTCGACCACGTCGTCGTCGGCCGCGTCATCGTCGCCCGCGCCGGTGACGGTGATCAGAACATCGTCGCTGGTCGCGTCCGTGCCGTCGCTGACGGTCAGGGTGAAGGTCAATTCGCCGACCGCGTCGGCCAGGAACGTCGGCTTCACCGCCGCGGCGTCGGAAAGCGTCGCGCCCGGCCCGCCGGTCAACGCCCAGTCGTAAGTGATCGGGTCGTCATCCGGGTCGTAGGAGCCGCTGCCGTCCAGGGTGACGGTCGTGCCGACCGGCACGGTCTGGTCGGGACCGGCGTCGGCCACGGGGGCCGAGTTGTTTTGGGTGTAACGATAGGTGCTCAGGTCAAACCCGGCTTGCCAGCCGAGTTTGTTGCTCTGCCAATCGAAGGCGATGATCGGGTGCCCCCAGTCGATGACGGAGGAGTCGACCTGCCACGTTTCGCCGCGGTCGTCGGAGTAATACAACAGCGATTTGTAGGCGCCCAACATGGACTGGCCGGCGCCGCCCAGGAGACCGACCACGCCGCTGGGTTGGAAGGACATCGCGCCGATGGCGAAAGCGGCGATGCTGGGGATGTTCGGCAGCGGCACGCGCGAGGTGACGTCTTCCCAGGTGGTGCCGCCGTCGGCGGTCTTCCAGAGGCTGAACACGTTGGTCGTCATGATGTGCGGTTCGCCGAGCACCCAAAGTTCGTCATCGTTCACTTGTTGAATGATGTAGAAGGTTTGCAGCGGTTCGCTGAGCACCAGTTCCCAGGTCATGCCGCCGTCGGTCGTGCGCCAGATGCGGCCGTTGGTGCCCTTCGCGGCGCCGGGATTTTCGTTGCGGGATTCCATCCGGTAGATGGGATCGTGCGCGAGGCGCGCTTGATGGGCCAGCTTGTTGTAAACCTCGCGCATGGTGTTGTAATCGGGCGCCGGCGCGCTGGTATCCCAGGAATCGACGCTCTTGTCCTCGGCCCAGGTGTCGTCGTCATCGTCGTCGCCTTCCATGTCGCCGGCGATGACGAAGCCGTATTCGGCCGTGGAGAAAGCCACGTCGTTGAAGTAGGTCTGGGTGTCGCCGGGGGCGTTGATCTTGTTCCAGTTCTTGCCGCCGTCCTGCGTCCGCGCGATGAAGTTCGGGCCGCCGACCACGTAGCCGACCGTTTCGTCGGCGTAGTCGACGTTATTGATTGTCGTCAGGAAGGTGGTCGGATTGACGACGCCCTGTTCCCAGGTCGCGCCGCCGTCGTCCGAGTATTGGATCATGGGGATCAGTTGCATCATGCAGACGAACATGCAGGCCGGGAAGGGTACGGTATCCAGGCATTCCTGGTTGACGCCGAAGCCGAACATCTGGACATTGTCGCCGCCTGAGGAAGCCACGGCCAGCATCATGTTCATGATCTGCCACATGTAGCATTCGTTGGGCATGCTGGAGAAATCCAGCCCGCTGATCGGCGTATAGTAGTAACCGCCGTCGTCGCTGCGCCAGCCGTTCTGCATGCCGAGCGATGAACTTTGATAAAGGCCGACGGTGTACAGGCGCGTTTCGTTGGCGGAGGCGATCCCCAGGTAACTGGCGTTGGAGAGTCCGGGCGGGAGTCCGGCCAATTCGGAGGCCAGTTCCCAAGTGCCGTATTCCGCCGCCGCGGTGGTCGCCAGGCCGCAAACCAGCAGCCCGAGAGTCGCCAACCAGACGAGTTTCTTCATCTCTGTCCCCCTATTCGCGAAGAGAAATGATCATTTCGGTTGGTTATATCCCAATCGTCAAAAGTATGCCGAGAAACGGGGCATTTTGTCAATGGAGGATACAGAAAAGAGGAGCCAAGCCTGATCGATCGGGTAAGGGAAAGATGATTAATTCGGTTTGTTTTTGATCGGTGCGGGATATTGCTCGCATTTTTACCGGGTGCCGATTGATGGCTCGATACAATAATAGACTTGACTATTCGGAGTAACTGAGCAAAAAGAAACACGGGAGGGCACGCGTTCGTGTGTGGCATCGCAGGTCTATTCAACCTGCGTGGGCCTGTCGACGAAACGGATATCCTTGAAATTAAGCGGATGACTTCCGTTCTCCGGCATCGGGGTCCCGATGACTGGGGATTGGCAATCGGTTCTCATTTCGTCCTCGGCAACACGCGGCTGATCATTACCGATCTGTCGGCAAACGGGCATATGCCTTTTGCTTCGGCGGATCGGTCCGTCTGGATCACCTACAACGGATTTATTTCCAATTATCGCCAATTGATCGAGCCAAACGGGTTGGCTCGCGAGGCGCCGTTGCTTTCCCAAACCGATACGGAAGTACTGGTGCGGATGTACCAACGGTTCGGCATCGAGTTCGTCCAAAAACTCACCGGTCAGTTCGCTTTTTGTCTGGTGGATCGGCGGGCGCAAAAGGCGTTCATTGTCCGGGATTTTTTCGGCATCCGCCCGCTCTTTTATCTCCGGCACGGCGAAAAACTTTATTTTTCCTCCGAGATCAAAGCGTTCCTCGAGTTGTCCTGTTTTTCCGATGAAATCGATCTCGAGGCAATCTATCATTATCTGTCGCTGGCCTATATTCCCGATACCATGACGCCGTTCAAGCAGGTCAAGGAACTGTACGGCGGTCGGTTGATCGAAATCGATCTGGCCAAAGGCGAATTCCGCGAAAACGAGTATTACCCGATCCGTTACGACCCCGATTATTCGCTGACCGAGGAAAGGGCGACGACGGAGCTGCGCGAAATCATGCGCGATAGTGTCAAGCGTAATTTGGTCGCCGATGTGCCGGTCGGCCTGACGCTTTCCGGAGGAATCGATTCAAGTTCCATGCTGGCGCTGGCTCGCGATCTCGGCCAGTCCCGGCAGATCCACACCTACAGCATCGGCATGGCGGAAAAAAGTTTCGACGAAACGCGCTATCAGAACATCATGGTCGATTTCGCCAGGCCCATTCACCATTACGTTCGCGTCGGGCCGCAAGAGGTCGCCGACAATCTGGTCCGGCAGTTGGCCTACATGGACGAGCCGACCGGGGACGGGGCCGCGGTGCCTTCGTTCTTGTTGGCGGAAGCCGCGCGGCGCGACGGTATCGCGGTCATGCTTTCCGGCGAGGGCGGCGACGAGACGTTCAACGCCTACGAGACTCATGTCGCCTTCAAGGCCAGGAAACTTTACCGCGCCTGGGTTCCCTCGCCGTTGCGGCGATTGATTCGGTCGGCGGTTTCCCGGCTGCCGGTGCGTCTGGAAAAGCTGACTTTCGATTTTGTCGCCCGGCGATTTGCCGAGGGCGCCGAATTGGACACCGCCGCGGCGCACTATTATTGGCGGCATGCGCTGAACGGCGAGGAAAAACGGCGGTTGATGCCGTCGTTTGCGCCGGCGAAACCGACGGAACGGTTTTTCACCGATCTGTTCGCGGCGTCCGATTTCAACGAGGACTTGAACAAAATTTCGCTGATCGACCTGAAGTACTATTTCATCGGCGATTTGATGGTCAAAAACGACCGGACCTTTATGGCCCATTCCATCAGCGGACGATTCCCCTGGATGGATCGATTGCTGCTGGAATACGTCGCGCGGATTCCGCCGAATCTGCGAATCAAGGGCCTGCGCCGCCGCTATCTCGAAAAACAAGCGATGAAACCGTTGCTGCCGCGCGAGATCTATCGGCGGAAAAACATGGGTTTGGAAATGCCGCATGCCCTGTGGTTTTTTCACGGGCTGAAACCGCTGGTGAACGAATATTTGACGCCGGCGGCGATCCGGCGATCGGGCGTCTTCGATCCGCGCGCCGTTGAGGAACTGCTGACCGATCATTTTCAGCAACGCAAGGATCAAGGGCGCTCCCTGTGGTGCGTTTTGAACTTTTTGATTTGGCACGATTTGTTCGTTCACCGGAAGAATTACAAGGACTATTTGCAGGCGTGGGGAGGAGAACCGCGAATCGATTTCGTTGAAGAGCCGAATTTCAATTAGCGAGAGGCGATGCGGCGAAGTTGCGGGGAGGCAGCGATGTGGGAGGCAGGAAAACCGCTTTTCTACGATGATCTGATTGTACGCCGGAAGGACGGTCAAGAAATCGTTTTCATGCGTAAAATGCGGATCATCCTTCCGCTTGCCTTGTCGGTTTATCTTTTTACTATTCCCAGTCGGTATTTGAGTCAATCACGGATATTAAGTAATTCGCTGTTGTTTACCATTGTTTTTTTATTGATATCATTGGGGATCGGATGTCTTGGTTATAAGAGGTGGAATAGCCGCAATTTTTCACGATATTTCATTTATTTATTTCTGGCTGCGTTGGCGGTGATAACCGCGTTCCGCCTGATGTTGGCCATTTTCACCACCCAGTCCATGTATTTCCCCATCTCGGCGCTGGTCACTATTCTGATGCTCGCCGGTCATTATTGCCGAAACAAAACACTTTATTTTCTGGTTCTCGCCGTCTGGGTTATCTCAATGTGGTGTTTACAAATGTCTCGGATTGAAGCGAAAGAAATCCACGCCTTGATCGTCTATTTGGGATTGTTGGTGTGGTTGGCGACCGAATGGTTTGCCGGTGAGCAGAAAAAGCCGCCACTTTTTTTCAAAGGTGCGATGGCGTTTGTTCTGATTGCCTTGCCGATTCAGGAAGGCAAATACCTGCACATGTCGGACCGGGAACAAAAACGGATTTTCTCGCAGCCGGGGGTGGAGGCGATTTTTATCGGTAATGATGACGAAAAGATTCCATTTTCGCGCATGGAAATGAAATGCGATCTGGCATCAGGAAATCAGATCGTTTCGCCACATGCTATTTCGAATAACATGTCGATCGTCGATCATGGGGCGGTCACCAACCTGGCGCTAGGAGGTGAATCACCGGATCAATCGACTTTCATTGGGCCGTTCTGGTTAACCACTTCCAAGGGAAATTTTTTATTGGTCGATGTGGAAAGAAAAGAAATCAAGCGCCGCGTCGCCGCTCCCTTGGGAGATGTTTATTATCTTAATTATAATCCGGAGTGGAACCTGTTGGTTGTTTCGCAGAGAAATAGAGAGATGTTCGGCACGCGGGAATGCCTGTTTTTCAACGCGGATGAACAGGGAAATATCCATCACATTAGCGATCGTTACGTAAAGGGGGAACAATGCATCGCCATTGATAAAAAAACAATTCTCATCAGCCGATACAACCAGAAGGACATTATTGCCTTGTATGATCTGGAAACGAACACTATCTTGAAGAAAATGCCTCGGTTGCCCATCAAGGAATATTATATTCCATTTCACCAATTCGCGGTCGATTACCGGCACCGGGTTTTCTATGCGGCGATTATGTATCCGGGAGTCATCGTGGTCAGAAATATGGATACCCTGGAATATATTTCGCAGTTTAAAACCAATCCGGGAGTGCGAAATGTCTTGGTGGATAATAAAGATCCGCGCCATATATATTCTTGGAATTATGCCACGGGTGAAGTGATCGAACATCGAATTCCCGGTGGGGAAAAAGTGCGTTCCTGGACGCTTGGTCCATTGTTGCGCACCTTGAACTGGGACTGCAATGATAAGGATTTGTTGGCGACAACCGTTTTAGGTGGTTTTCGTATTCACTTGGACTGAATAAATCGCCATAAAAATATTTTCAATCGGCTTGCGACTTCGTCTTGGAAGTCCTTGTTCACCTGGGAGATAAACCCGATGCAACCCGTTGAATTTATGCGAGAGACTACGGTGAAGAAGTTAGGGGAACCACCTTTCGGCACAATGGTTGCCGCCGGCCAAGAGGCCGGTCAGGAAATCGCTTTCATGCGGAAAATGCGGATCGTATTTCCGCTTGCCCTTTCGGTTTATCTTTTTATTTCTCCATCCCGCTTTTGGAACCATGACTGGTTCCTTAAATATCCGCCGTTGTTGGAGATTGGTATTTTGTTGATATCAATGGGAGTCGGTTACCTCGGTTATAAAAGATGGACCAGCCATAATATATCCCGGTATTTCGTTCCTTTGTTGCTTGCCGCAATGGTGGGGGTGACCGCCCCAAGTCTGGCCAATGCTATTTTTACCACTCATTCCTGGTATTTTCCAGCTGCGGCCATGGTCTCCCTCCTGATGCTTGCCGGTCATTATTCCAAGAAAAATATCCTTTCGTGCCTCCTGTTGGCGACATGGGTAGTCACGATGTGGTGCCTGCAAATGCCCAGGGCCGACAACAAAGAAATAACCGTTTTCATTGCATATTTTTGTTTGTTGGTGTGGTTGGCGGTTACCTGGTATGCCGGTGGACCAAAGAAACCGCCGCTGTTTTTCAAGGGAGCGATGGTTTTTTTGCTGATTGCCTTGCCGATCCAAGAAGGCAAATACCTGAATTTGACCATCGAGGAACAGGAGAGGATATTTTCACAGTTTGGCGTCGAAGCGATATTCGTGGGAAATTACAACAAAAGGATCCCGCGCTCGCGGATGGAAATGCGGTGCAACAAAGCGACGGGGAATACAATCGTCACTCCACATGCGATTTCGCAAAGCGCCGCAATCATCGACGACGGGATCGTCACCAAACTGAATCTCGACGATGAATCACCGGATAAATCGATCTCCATCGGTCCGCTTTGGGTGACCTGTTCTAAAGGTAAATTTTTGCTGGTCAATCTCGATACAAAGCAAATTGTCGGATATCGCGACGCACCCTTGGGCGATGTCTATTATCTCAATTATTATCCCGATTGGGAGCTGTTGATTGTTTCGCAGAGAAAAGAGGAATTATCTTCGCTGAGCGAATGTCTGTTTTTTAGGGCGAATCGCGAGGGAGACATCAGCCAAATCAATCGGCGGGTATACGGCGAACAATGCGTCGCCGTCAGTCCGAAAATGGTGGTGGTCAATCAATACAACCACCGCCATGAAATCGCGCTTTATAACCTGGAAACAAACACGATCGTGAAAAAACAACCTCTTCTGCCGCTGAAGTTGTATTATTTATCGCCGTTCAATCAATTCGCGGTCGACGAGCAATTGCGAACCATTTATCTGGCAAACATGATCGCCGGGATTATAACGGTGAGAAATCTGGACACGCTCGAGTACATTTCACAATTCAAAGCCAATCCGGGAGTGCGAAATGTTCTCGTGGACAAAAACGACCAGCGACACGTCTTTTCCTGGAATTACGCGACCGGCGAGGTGATCGAACACCGGCTACCCGGCGGTGAAAAAATCCGTTCCTGGACCCTCGGCCCGTTGCTGCGCACCTTGAATTGGGATTGCGATCAACAAAACCTGCTGGCGACCACCGCCGTCGGCGGCTTTCGCATTCATTTGAACGAAACCACCGCGCCGCAATAAAACCCCAATCCGCGCCGCTTAATATTCGACGCCCGTCGCCAGCATCAGGGTCGTGCCCTGGGCGGCGTTGCGGCCCCAGATGGTATGGCTGGCGGTCAGGTCGAGGCGCCAGTGATTGCTCGGCTTGATGCCGAAAGTGATCGCGGTGGTACCCAGGGCGTAATCCGGCCCGTGGAGGAAATCGCGCAGCTCGGCGTCGTCCGCGGCGTTGCCCGCCGATGACGCGCCCTCAACGCGCAGTTTGCCGTAAACGATGCTGTAAGCGAAACCGAACTCGCCGCCGTACACCCACAGGTCGGCCGGATCCTCGTCCCGATAGCGGTAACCGAAATCGAGGCCGGCGTTGAACAGCGAAAATCGCGTCGCGGCCAGCAGCCGGCCTTCGGCGTCAAGTTGCCCGTCGCCCGGCGGCAATTCGGCGTCCTCATCGTAGAAATAGGGCAGTTTCACCAGGCCGTCGACGGCGATCGCCACCCATTGGTTGCCGAAAATCCGCCATTGCGCGTCCAGGTCGAGGTCGCCCATTTCGGTGCTTGTGACCTCCTGGAATTCGGAGTCGGGCTCCGGGGTTTCGTACGTCCAGTATTGATAGCGGAACCGGGGGTGCAAACCCAGTTCGAGCGAATCGAGCACCGCCCAGCGTAGCCAGAGATGGCCGCTGACGTCGCGGTAGTGCAGCTTGTCGACGTTCTTTTCGACGTCGCCGTGGTTGTCGAAGTAGTTGCTGGTCAGAAAGTAGCTGACGCCCAACCGGCCGAGCAATTGGTTTTCGGCCATGGTGAAGGCATTGGCACGCGCCGGAACGGCCGAGCCAAAAACCGCGGCCGTCCCGCACAGGATGAACAGACCGGCGACGATGAAAAATCGGCCGCGATCGCTCAATTGCCGAGTCGTTGCTTTCACGTTTCCTCCCCGACGAGTGTTTTTCTTGACGGAAATCAAAGGGACCGGTTCGGACATTTCACCCGATGAGGCCGATGATGATTTCCGCGATGCGCAAGATGCTCAACAGCAATTGTTTCAAGCCGTCCGAACCCGGATCGGCGTAAAACGCGCCGAAGTCGATTTGCAGAAACGACCAATCCGGAATCAACGCCGGCAGGCCGAAAGCCTGCAACAACGGGTTGAGATAGGACAGGTGGAACGGATTGGGGTTGTCGGGATCGACGTCGTATTCGGTGTAATCCCAGAAACTGTCGCGCAGTTTGGTAGCGACGTACCGCAAGGCATAGACGATTTCCATCTGGTCCGCGTCGAGCGAGCCGTAGCCGTTGATGCGATAAGGTTCGCCCGCGTCGTACTTCTGGTTGCCGTTCTGATCGTCATAGCCGAACACGTCGGTGGCCTGATCCTCGCCCGCCTCGCCCTCGACCGCCGGGAAAACCAGGCGGAACTGTTCCATCGCCTCGGCCAGGCGCAATCCCGCGTCCTGGATCTGCGGAATGTTTTCCGCCGGGAAGGTAAAGAAATCGGGATAGGCCGGGTCTTCGAACAGGTTGATCAGGATCGGGATCGCTTCCTTGAGCGCGTTGAGAATGTCGTCCCAATCCAGTTCGGCCAGCAGATAGGCCTGGGTGTAGTCGCAATCGAGCGAGACGGCGTCGACGTGCTCCAACAATCCCCACAGGATCAAGGTCGGCACGACCGCCGCGTGCAATTCCGCCTCGTCGAACTGACCGAAAATGTCGGCCAGGCGTTCGAAGTGGATGATGATCGGAATCGCGAGGTCTTCGTCCTGCTGGAAGACGTAGCCTTCCTCCAGGCAAATCTGGGCGTATTCGAGCTGTTCCTTGCCGCTCGCGTATTGCAGGCCGTCGAGCGCCTGGGCGAGGAAGTTGTCGAGCAGGTTGTCGGGATCGTCCTTGACCGGGCCGCCGTTGTCGATCACCGAGTAAACGTAATCGAGGATGATGCCGAACAGATCGAGGTTGTGCATCGCGTTGCCGATGACCAGGCCGTAATTCGCCTCCGGATGCAGGGGCAGGATGTCGAGCGCCTGGCGGAAGTACAGATCGGCGCGGTCGCCGTCGCCGCGATGCAGCCAGAGTTTGCCTTCGTCGACCAGCTCGTTGGGCGGCCAGGGCGTGGTGTCGTCGTCGTTGTCGTCATCGTCGTCGTCGTCATCGTCGTCGCCGTTGTCGTCGTCGAGGTTGTCGTCGTCGCCGTTGTCGTTGTCGTCATCGACGGCGGCGTTGTCGTCGTCATCGTCGTCGCCGCAGTCGCAACCGGCCAGGGCGAACACCAGGCATAGCAAACACCACCAACCCCACGGCGACAAACGTTTGGCCGACATGTGAACCTCCCGCCCGGATAGCAAATGTATCGGCCCGGATTATACATGAAAAACCGGGCCGGCAAATACGGATTATTTGACTCTGGAACGCAATCTTTCGTTGATAAATCCCAGGAGGCGGTTCCAGGACGGGCTGGCGGGCAGACGGCCGATCTGCTGCTCGATGCCGTTGTGGCCGCAATGCGGGATTTCGGCGATCTGCACCTCGACCCCGGCGTTTTTCAGCGCGTCGTAAAACAGGCGGCTTTGCGCGGCCACCGGAATGAACCAGCGCAGGTCGTGCTCGGCGTAGAGAATCAGCGTGGGCGGCAGATCGGCGGTGACGTGCCGGATCGGCGAGGCCTCGCGCCAGGTTGCGACCCGGTTGGTGAAGACCAGCCGCAACGGCTGCCGGATGACCGCGGCGTCGTAGGCGCCCGACATCAGCACCGCGCCCAACAAGTCGCCGGGCTTGTCGCCCCGCGCGGCCAGGTAGCGCGGGTCGGTGATCGCCAGCGCCGCCAGATAGGCTCCGGCGCTGTAGCCGATCAGGAACCGGCGATCCGGATCGGCGCCGTAAGCCCGCGTTTCACGCCTGGCCCACGACAGGCCGGCCGCCACGTCCTCGACCAGCGCCGGATGCCGCGCGCCGGGAAACAGCCGGTAGTTGATGCAGACCGCGGCGATCCCGGCGTCGGCCAGGGCATACCCCAGGTTGTCCACGATGTGCTTGTCGTTGACGACGAACGCGCCGCCGTGCACGACCACCGCCACCGGCCAATCCTTGCCCGCGGCGGGCAGGTACAGATCGAGCCGATGGCGAAAGGCGTTGTCGGGCAAGTACGAAAGGTCGCGCACGACCTGCACCTGATCCCGACCTGGCAACGGCAGTTCGGCGTACGACGAGCAGGCCGTCACCAGCGCGAACGATAGAAACGGCAACAGCCAAAGAAAAGGCAAAGGCGATTTTTTCCGCCACGGATTCGGTCGACGGGAAGGCGAGGGTTTCATCGGTTCGTTTCGGATCGATTCCGGTCAGGGAACGGCTAAAAAAGTTCAGGATGGGGATGACTATGAAAAGTCTAAAACCTTACTAAGGGATAGCGGTAATCCTTTTCGCAGCACGGTCCAACCCGAAGGTTGTTTCAGCATCCCCATCCTGAAACCGGTGTTTCCAATTCCTTTTATAATACGATTTTTATTCTATTGACAAGCGGATTCGGTTGCTCGCGCCGTTCATTGCAACAAGGTCGTGAATACCTCGATCGCCCGTTCGATGTCATCACGGTCGACGTCCAGGTGCGTCACGCCGCGCATGGTGTTGTCGCCGAACGGCACCAGAAACACGTTGTATTCGGCAAGCAGCGCCAGCAGTTCGCCGGAATTGTAGCGGCACTTGTCGGTGCAGCGGACGACCACGATGTTTGTTTCGGTTTCCGCCGGGCGCACGTCGAGCCCGTGCAGTTCGGTCAGACCCTCGGCCAGCCGCCGCGCGTTCGCATGATCCTCGGCCAACCGCAGGATATTGTTTTCCAGCGCGAACAGCGCCGCCGCCGCCAGGATGCCGACCTGCCGCATTCCGCCGCCCAGCTTTTTGCGGACCCAGCGCGCCTTGGCGATGGTCTCGGCGTCACCGGCCAGCAGCGAGCCGATCGGCGCGCCCAGGCCCTTGGACATGCAGACGTTCACCGTGTCGGCGTAGCGGGTCCATTCGGTCGCCGGAATGCCCCGCGCGACCGCCGCGTTGAAAAGCCGCGCGCCGTCCAGGTGGATCCGCCAGCCGCCGTTGGCCGCCAGTTCGGCGACCTGCTTCATGGTTTCCACGGGGAACACCCGGCCGCCGGCGCGGTTGTGGGTGTTTTCCAGGCAGAACAGCCGCGTCTGCGGCGCGTGAATGTTGTCGGGCCGGATGCGCTTTTTGATCATCGGCGCGGTGATCACGCCGTTGTGGCCGTCGATGGTGGCCACCGAGACGTGCGAGATGAACGCCGGTCCGCCCGATTCGTAGAAAAACAGGTGGGCCGACGATTCGCAAATGATCTCGTCGCCCGGCTGGGTCTGCACTTTAATGGCCGTCTGGTTGGACATCGTGCCGCTGGGAAAGAACAGCGCGGCCTGCTTGCCCAGCATCGCGGCCACTTTCGCCTCGAGCCGTTGGACGGTCGGGTCGTCGCCGAGCACGTCGTCGCCGACCTCGGCGTTGGCCATCGCCTGGCGCATCGCCGGGCTGGGTTTGGTCACGGTATCGGAACGCAAATCGATTCGCTGGTGCATGGTCCGGGTCCTTTGTGGCTGACGATTTTCCGGCGGGATTATAACACTGAATTTTTTCTACGGCATTGCCCGGCGTATTCTTCCGGCGTACGCTCCGTTGACTTTCAACGAGGTTTTTCCGTGCGCCTTTTCTGGCTGATCGCCATCCTGCCGGCGGCCGTGGGCTTGGCTTGGTTGCTGCTCGCGTCCGCCAAACGTAACGCTCGGCCCAAGCCGACGCCGTTCGCGTCGGCCGAGGCGAAAGCCCGATTTCTCCAGTACGCGGCGGCGAACAATTACCGGATCGACCATTTGACCGCCGACCAGGCGCTTGCGTTGATGGCCGGGTTTTACCGCGACGAAAAAGCCGCCAACCTGAACCAATTCTCCAGCGACATGTTGTTTTTCAGTTGGGGTACCGATGATGGCACCGAGTACGGCGAGAACTTCGATTACGAAATCGCGCGTCAATGGATGGAAGAGGACAGCACCGACGTCTGGTACCTCAGCCTTAACTTGCGCTTCAAATCGACGGCGACGATGGCCCATTTGGCGTCGGGCAATCACTGGTGCGAATCGCTCGACGAACTCGATTCGTTTTTGACTTATGTCCGGGCCGCCGATGCGACGCAATTGGCACAGATGAAAACCCCGGCCGCGGTCATCGTCGATTCCGGCGTCGTCCGGTAACACGGACTCCGAGCGCGCTGTTTTTACCGCGCCGGCACGGCGGCGGCAATGCGCCAGAGACCGCCGGCGCAAGCCGCCGAAAATTGAACCTGTCCGTCGGTCGGCGACAAGGCCAGCGCGCCGTAGATCGGGTAAGCGTATTGCGGCGTCAATGTCCAGGTTCGCCATTCCCCCGAGGTATTTTCCAGATAGCGATAGTTCGAAAACTTGTCGAAACTCGGACCGCCCGCGATGGTGGGGAGGTCATTTTCAGATTGCCGGAAAGTGAAGCCGAGGTGGGCGTACCCGGCGTCGTCGATCGCCAAGGAGATACCGTTGTCGACGTAAACCGAAGAGCCGCTCGAGATCGTTCCGGGCAGGCTCGTGACGACCCATGCGCCGGCTGATCGGATCACGTACTGCACCACACTGGTGGTCGGTTCCAGGCGGACTCCCGCGGCAAGGCACGGTTCTCCCGACCCGTCCAGCGCAATGTCCACATCGTTGTAGAACCCATCGTCCGGCGACGCCGCGACTTCCTCCACCTCCCAATCGGTGGCCGTCCGATGCCCGTACCACAAACCCTGCTGTTTGTCCGCTTCGGGTTTGAGATAGGCCAGATGAACATTGCCGGCTGCGTCGATTTCGAGCGCCGCGCACACGCCGGCGTCCACTTTCTCCGTGCTCCAGCCGCCGTCGTGGACGAGGTAGTGGATTTTTCCGTCGGCGGCGTCGGCGTAGACGAGGTGCGGCGTGCCGGCGCCGTCGAGCGCCAGGTCCAGGTCGAGCGTGTCCACGTCCGCGACCGGTTCGTTCATCCAGGCGCCGGAAGCGTCGGTCGCGTACCGAACCGCGGCCGAGCCGTCTTCGTAGGCCAGGTGCGAGGAGCCCGCCGCGTCAAGTCGCAAAGCGACCAGCGAGACCGTCGGCGCCGCGGGCAGCGCTTCCACCGTCTCGATCGCCCAGCCCTTGCTCCCTTCGCGCGCCACCCGGATTTCCGCGGCCGTCCGATCGTAGTAGGCGATGATGGCACGACCGGCCTGAGTGACCGCGATGGCGTTCGTCTTCCCGACCTGCGACTCTTCGACGAGCGTCGTGAATTCGACCCCGTCCTCGGTTCGTTCCGCGTGCGTCAACCATTCGCCCTGGCGGAAGACGCCGTGCGCGTGATGCTCCCGATCCATCGCCAGGCGCACTCCGGCGCCGGCGCCGTTCGCCAGCAATTCGGTCTGCCACGAGCCGTCTTCCCGTTCGAGGTAATACAGGTTGCTGTTGTAGGCTAGCGCCGCCGGTTCGTCTTCCGCGGTAAAACCGAGGTCCGCCACGGCAACGTAGCCGAAATTGCCGATGGTCGAAACGGCCGGCAGCAACGGCCCCATCGTGCCGTAACGGAATTCGTAGGACGTGCCGAATTCTCCGACTATTTTTTTATTGAACAGAAAGTGCGGGGTCGCGGACGCGTCAATGCCGATGGCGGGCGCACTGAGGGTGCAGTAGGAGATCATCATGTTCATGCACAGATCGAGAATATGCGCCACCCAGTCGCCGCTCGCGTTGGTGGCGTAAGTCGCAGCGTAAATGGTATCGCTCATGTCCTCCAGAAACAGCAAATGAGCCGCGCCGTCGGCATCCGTCGTCAGCGCAAAATCCATGGGCTCCCGATTGGGGAAAGGTTCCGTCGCTTCCCAGGCGCCCGTGCGGTTCGTGAAATACCACAGCCGCCGGCTCGGCCAATCGCCGGTGTTGGTCGCCCCGGCTGCGAGATGGGCCGCGCCTTGCGCGTCGATCGCCAGCCGGATTCTATTGAGCCAGTCCTCCGGCAGCCACACCTCGACCGTCTCCCAACCTTTTGCTGTCTGCGTCGAATAATTAAGCCGGCCGCTGACGTCCTGCCACGCCACGCGCCTGGCGCCATCAGGGCCGAGCGCCATCGCCGATAGGGCTACCGGGTAGGGAAAAACCTCCCCATCCGTCCCCGTCTCGTCGAAATCGTAGAAGATCAAAGCCATGCCACGTTGCGCCCCGACGCGTTTCACGTCGGTCGGCGAAATGCCCAGAAAAAACGAGGAGAAATCGCCGCCGTCGATATAGTCGTACGCGGCGCCATCGAGCGGCGAAATGGAATCGTTGTCGTCATCGTTGTCGTCGTCATTGTCGTCGTCGTTATCGTCGTTGTCGTTATCGTTGTCGTCATCATCGTCGTCGGTCGAATCGTTATCGTTGTCGTCATCGATATCATTGTCGTCGTTGTCGTCATTGTCATCGTCGTCCGACGTCACATCGCTGCCGGATCCGCCGTCATCTTCGGGCGAACAGGCGATTAAAAAAAGGACAGCAAGCAGAAAGGCAATCGGAAATGACCGGTGGCGCATGGTTTGACCCTCCATGTTCTCCTGCTTTTGCTTGATTCGGCGATGAGGCACGCCAATCGTCCACCTGATGAATGGAACTTGATGAGATACGACATGATAAATGTAGCAATTCAGCCGGCGTTGCTCAAGGGATGAGAGCCATCACCAATCGGAGAGCGACGAAACGTGGACGGAACGTCTTATCATTCCGATTCGAGTGGATCGGTTGAAAAAAGATTTTCCGACTCCGCCGCGGCTACTCCAGGTCGTATTTCTTCATTTTTTCGTAAAGGGTCGAAAGAGCGATGTCGAGCTTCGCGGCGGCCTCCTTGCGCGTGGCGCACTCGGCCAGGGCGCGCCGGATCATCGTCTTTTCCGTTTCTTCGAGGGTCCAAACGCCCTGGGCCGGCCAGGCAGGCGCGGCGACGCCGGGCAGGGTCAGATCGCCGGCGGCGATCGTCGCCCGTTCCCCGCACAGGATCATGCCGCGGGCGAGCACGTTGGCGAGTTCGCGCACGTTGCCCGGCCAGTCGTAAGCCTGTAGTGCAGCCAGCGCCTCGGGCGACAACCCCGGCGCGGCGCGACGCAGGCGACCGGCTTCGCGCTCCAGCAAATGCGCGGCGAGCGGCGGGATGTCCTCGCGGCGTTCGCGCAGCGGCGGCAGGGTAAGCGGGATCATCTCCAGCCGGTAGAACAAATCCTCGCGGAAGCGGCCGGCGGCAACGTCGGCCCGCAGGTCGCGGTGGGTGGCCGCCAGCACGCGCACGTTGACGGTGATGTTCCGGTTCGCGCCGACGCGGCGGACCTCGCGTTCCTCCAGCACCCGCAGCAGGTGCGGCTGCAATTCGAGGGGCAGTTCGCCGATCTCGTCGAGAAACACCGTGCCGCCGTGGGCCAGCTCGAAGACGCCGGCGCGGTCGGCGGTCGCGCCGGTGAACGCGCCGCGCGCGTGGCCGAACAATTCGCTCGCCACCAGTTCGCGCACCATCGAGCCGCAATTGACGGCGATGAACGGGCCGTTGGCGCGCGGGCCGCGGTTGTGCAGGGCGCGGGCGACCAGTTCCTTGCCGCTGCCGGTCGGCCCCTGGATCAGCACCGTGGCGTCGGTCGGCGCGAGGCGTTCGATCAGGCCGTACAACCGGCGCATGGCGGGGCTGCCGCCGACGAGGCCGGCGTAGGATTGCGTTGCGACGGGCGCGATCGCTTCGCGGTTTTCCGCTTCCCGCAGTTCCAGTTCGGTCTTGCCCATCCGCAGGCGTTTGCCGAAGGGCCAGACGGCCTGCGACACGCGAACGCCGTCGAGGAACAGGCCGTTGCGGCTGTCGAGATCGGTGACGATCCAGCCGCCCGGGGTCCACTGCAGGCGCGCGTGGCCGCCGGAGACGTAACTGTCGGTCAGCACGATGTCGCAACCGCCGCCGGAGCCGAGGCGGATTTCCATTTGTTCCAGGTCGATTTCACGGGGCGCGTCCGGTCCGGCGACGACGGCCAGGACGGCGGAGGTGACATTCAGCGTCTGGGTTTCGCCGTCGTACCGCAACCACTTGGTGCGTTCGGCGGCGGCGGGCGGGGCGGCCTGGTCGGCCGGCGTGGGGCGCAGGGTGAAGCGGCCGAAAGGAACGACGGCCGGCGGCTCGATTTCCTCGGTTTTACCGTCCGCGGAAGTAAAGAAAGCGGTGCGCCGCGCCGGTTCGATCCGGACGGTTTCGGTCACGCCGGGCAGTTGCAGATCGGCCTGGGGACCGCCGCCGAGCCGCAAACCCGCGGCTGGCAGTTTCAGACGCAGCAAGGTCTGACCATTTTCCAGAATTTCCAAAAACCACACGGCGAACTCTCCACCCCGATTTCGGTCGTTGAAAGGAATGAATCGACGAGCGAGGTTTTGCCCGCCGGTATTTTCGTTCTACGGCCGCCCGTTCGACGCGAGCCGCGGCAATTTCGCGCCCAGCGGCGCCCACGCCAGGGCCAGGACCAACCAGGCGGCCTGCACCGGCCAGAAGCCCAGCGGATCCGCCTGCCAGACCGGCTTGAGCAGACCCGGCCACGACACCCCGTCGAGGCTCAGGCCGAACGCCGGACCGATCAGCAGGTTGAAGATGCAATGAAACGCGATGCAGGAGCCCAGGCCGCTGCGCAAATACAACCCGCCCATGGCCAGGCCGGCGAAAAAGGCGGCCACGCCCTGGGCGGTTCCGGCGTCGAGGCTCAGCGCGCCCGAAAGCCCCGCCGAGATCACCAGCGCCACGCCGAAACCGAAACGCTTGCCCAACGCCGGCAACAGCGAGCCGCGGAACAGCAACTCTTCGCCCAGCGCCATCGCGGCGGCCGCGACAATCGCCGCCGGCAGATGGGCGAACGTGCCGGCGATGGCCGGTTTGGAGCCGCCCAGGGCCAGCAGCGCGATCAGCGCCGCGAAGGCCATTGCCGTGCCCTCGGTGACCGGCCGGGCGTCGGAGCGGACCGCCAGCGCGCCGTAGCGCGTCGCAAAAAAGGCGACCGGCAGCACGAGCAGGTAGGTCAGGGCGTAGGACCAATCGCCCGGCAAGCCGCCGAAGATGCGGTCGGCCGCGATCAGCACCAGCAGATAGGCGGCCAGCGCCAGGAAGGCGTTGGCAAGATCGGAGCGGGGACGGTTCAGGAAATCAAGGTTTGTCATGCCAGTACGTCATCGCGGGGTCGCCCATCAGGGTGAATCCGTAGAAGTTCATCCAGTACATGCCGATATCGTAAAAGCCGGCCGGGTTGAAGTACAGGTCCATGTATTTGCCCCGGGTTTTCGCCAGGGCGATGCCGAGCGGCCGGTTTTTGTTGAGGGTGTTTTCGACCATCATCGGAAAGATCAGGCTGCCCTCGCCGAAGTAGCCCGGGTTGGTGTAGGTCGTCGAGCCCAGAAACGCCGCCGCGCCCGAGCGCAACATGGCGGCTCCCAGGCTGTCGAGTTCTTCCAGGTCGCCGTTGCTGCAGCCCGAGCTGAGCATCACCGTTTGCGTCTCGCCGTCGAAATACTGCTCGTCGGTGTTGCACAGCACCGGGTCGCCCGCGTAGGCGCAGCCGGCGTTGCCGTGCACCGTCATCAGCAGAAAACCGGGCGTGTGCTGGACCAGCCGGTTGAGCAGGGTCTCGCGGGTCAGGTACTCGTCGGGCTCGAAGAACGGATTGCAGCACTGGTAGAGGCGGTAGGCGTCGTAGCCGCCCGGATCGAGCACCCACTGGTCGATGGCTTCCTCCACCAGGGCGCCGTCGCCGTTGACCGCGATGTTCGCCGCCGCGAGCAGCGCCGTCTGTTTGTACGGCGCATCTTCACGCGCGAAGGCGACGATCTTTTCCGCCACGAACGCCACCGTTTCGGGGTCGTCATAGGGCAGGCGGCCGACGTACATTTCCTCGGTCCAGTTGATGTCGTCGCCATCCCATTCGCCGTAGCGGCCGTCGCCGTCTTTGTCGAATTCGCTGTCCAGGTCGCTGTAGTAGGCGTCGGTCAGGCAGGTGTATTCGGTCAGGTAATTGGGATCGGGGCTGACCCAGCGGGCCGGCAATTGATCGTTGGCGCCGACGAGCTGCACGAACTGCAGCCGCTCGGGATCGTACGCCTGTTGCAGATAGGCGCGGATTTTTGCCGGCAGGTCCTCGCCGGACAAGTCGTCGGCGATGGTTTCGGTATCGGCGTACCAGACGTTCTGGCCGAGCCCCGCGTGGTAGTCCAGCAAGGGGGCGACGGCATCGCGCAAGGCCGCGCGGCCGACGGCGATGTAGTCGACCGGCATCGCGGTGGAGTCGTTGTCGTCGTCGTCGCCGGGCGAGGCGTCGTCGTTGTCGTCATCTTGAGCCTGCCCCGGACTTGATCCGGGGTCGTCGCCGGTATTGGCGGCGCTGCACGCCGTCAGCCAGGCGGCTAAGGCCAATCCGAGGATGAGCAACCAGAATTTCACTTGAGCCATGGTCCGAGATCCTCAAATGAATGTCGAAAGATCAATCGGCGCAAAATCCAGACCCTGAAACAAGTTCAGGGTGACAGTTAATCATGCGCCAAACAACCTGTCATGCCGACGCCAGCCTGTCATACCGACGCCAGCCTGTCATACCGACGCCAGCCTGTCATGCCGACGCCAGCCTGTCATGCCGAACTTGTTTCGGCATCTCGAATCCAGACCCTGAAACGAATTCAGGGTGACGAAACAAGTTCAGGATGACGAATCAATCGGGCGCGATCGTTCCCTTTTCCTCGAGCTTTTCGAGGGTCTTACTAAACCGTTCGTCTATTTTCTGGTTGGACTTGATCAATTCTTTCACCCGCGCCAGGCGGCTTTGCACCTGCGGATCGGCCAGCGCCGGATTCAACGCCCGGATGTATTCCAGATAGGTCATGCCGTGCCGGGCGGCCACCATTTCCTGCAGCGAAAGCGCGTACTGCAACTGATCGTAGGGCTTGGCGAAGGTCTTCATGGCGACCGCGAAACCCGGCTTTTCGTACTCGGCGATCACCTCCTGCAGAATGACGCCGACCTTGGCCTGATCCGCGGCGGACGAGGGAATCGTGCAGCCCGCGACGCCGCCGCAAAGCAGCACCGTTTGGCACGCCAACACCAGCCAGAATAAGGATATTCGCCGCACCCGTGTCTCCCGTTGACTGGATGATATCACAAAATTCGACGAGGAAAACGGTGGTTTTTCAATGCCATGGGGAAGTGTCCTTTTTAGTTTTCATTAGTCTTCTTACATATTTGATCCTCGGATGTATGGAAAGAGAAATGGCAACTTGTTTTTTACAAGTTGCCCAAGGTGTGATCTTGACAATGCTAATGTATTAATAATTGCAATTCGCCGAGCTTTGACATACTAGTATTAGTACGACGCTATGTGCAGGCATGCCATTGATTGACAGATATTTTACCGATCCGGGATTGAAAGTACCGGAGTAAGACACACTCACCGCTGTAGGATCCTCGTCCTCCGGCGATATCACCTTTACTTTGAAGTATGCCGGATTGGAAAAATTCGTCATGGGGTCCAGGACAAAGATGAAATTCAGCGGATTGCCGTTATATAGATTGGCGCCGATATGAAGGATTTTCGTCGGCGTACCGCTTGCTTGGTAATCTTGCCAGGATGCGGTTACCACTTTTTCGGCGACAAATGGATCACGGTCATTCACGCAGTGTGTTGCCGTTGGATCCAAAGGATCATACTGACCTAGTAATGGATTGGAACAATGCTCCCAGAGGTTATCGTTTTGGCATAACTTATGCCCGAGCGAGGTATAGAAATAATACGAATATTCGCCTTGTTGGGTTGAATACGGCTTTATTCCGGTAGTGCGCATATCGCCGGATACTAGAAAATCCGGTATAACGTAGGAGCGTAAAGCGGCCATTAATCTCAAGAACGCTTCTTTCTTAGGATCGCCGACCGCTCGTTCGATCGAGTCATAGCCATGTTTTCCCGGTTGAGTATCGGAAGCGGTTAGGGTTTCCGTGGATTCTTGCGTTCTGACCCAATCCAATCGATAACTAGGGGTTTGTGGGTCCATCGATGGTAAAAAATCGTAATTGGTGTTGTCCGACAATACATCCATCTCCGCGTCCGTGAACCACATGGAGATCGTCGCGCCATACTCGAGGTACTCCCGAGCAAGTACCCAATAATAAATATCGCCGCTATTGTATGTTGAACCTTCTCCCCCCGAAAACCAGGCGCCGTCATTGCGGATCGGCATCATCGGATGATAAACGTATTGCAACATGGGTATTTCTTTTGCATCTCCTTCCATAATCCACCGATCCTGTTGAAAGAAGTTGCGCTGCTGGCAATATTGGCCGAGACTGGAATAACGTCTTAAAGGCCCCAGACTGTTTTCCCCCGCACCATAATAATCGAACAGATCGATAAAAATCTCGGTCATCTGTTCCGTTCCTAACAGCATATCCTGTTGATTGGACCATGGGTTGTGTCTGGTGGCATCAATCATGTCTCGTTGTACTTCCCAAACGAATCCGCCCGAGCCGACTTGGTTTAATCCGAGGTCGGGACGATGAGCTTTAATAATGTCGTCTGATGGATGTGATCTAAATACCATTGGAACCACGTAACTGACGCCGATATCGTGATAAAGGCCGTCGATACGGTTCTCGGCAGCCGGAGAATCCGGATTGGGCGGATCGACATCGAACGGATCAAGAACCAAGTGCCGACTGCGCTCGATGAAATGGGTGTAGAAGTCAATCTGCGTCGGGTCCATGATACAGGAACCTTCCACTGTTTCAGTGCAATTTAGGTTGAGTGGGTAATTTGTATGTCCCATCCAAGGCGTCCGGGAAGTTTCGCCCACGGCATTTGTCCATTCGGCCCAGTCGTAAGGCGCAGGATCGCTATCCGAATAATACATATTAAGACTGAATAGGTATGGATTGATGTATCCCAATACCGGTGTCCCGTCGCCGGACATGATGACATCGCGGTTCATCCGCGGATCGTCCGAATAATTCTGCTCGTTGGTAGGCCCAAACGTCGCTTCCCAATCAGCCCATGGATCGGTGCAATTGCCCGCGATGCCACACTTGCCGTTCTGCCGGCCGACAAAACGTACATCCTCTCCACCACTAGCCTCGATTCCATGATGAAAATCCCAGCCCAAGACATAGTTGACCATGGCCGGTTTGGTCGGATTGTCCGGGTCGGAAAAGAGGATGTCATGGTATTGGCGGAGAAAATTGTCGTCATCCTGGCTTGGAATATCCGGATCGTAACCATCGGCTTTTGGATCGGCCAACGCGTATTCGGCGCCGATCTGACCGAAGTTGAAACCGGTATAACGATAGAAATCGGCATACCTTCCCGATCGTTGCTTGATGGGCGTGTTGTCAGATAGCCAAGGAATATTGGCGGCTTCGGATCGCACCCAATTACGGTACCATTTCGCGGCTTCCATCCAATTGCCTTTGATCCGATTGATGGTGCTTTGTCCAGGAGGAATGTAGCTGAAATGTTCCTGCCTGATCTCGTATTCGATAGGTCCAAAGTCTTTTTTATTGCATACGCGGTAAAATCTCACACCCTGGCCACGGTATTCATCTGGATAATATTCATCACAGACGTCATCGTTGTAGTGGATGAACGAAACCGAGTAATCGGTTGCCGAGTTTGCCTTGAAGACAAATTGCTTGGCTTTCATATTGGGGTCGGTAGTGTACCAGAGAAACCCACTATAATAATTAGGTCGATAATAGGTGAAAAACTGCATCGACATGTCGTATCCCAATGGATAGAACATGGTAATAGTAGAAGCGTCGATTTTTTCGATGGAAACTGGATCAAGATCTCCCAAATGCATTTCGGCTTCGGTGGATCCTTTATTCAATAAGGTCGTGAGGGGATTGTTCAACAACAAACCATTTCGCATCGGCCAGGCGAGAGCATCCGAATTGAGTTTTTGTAAACCCGTTAAAATCGGCCATTCAACCGCGAAGATACCGAATTGCTCATCTGTTAAATCAACAGCGTCGGAAAAAGTAACGGAAAAATCCGACCATCTATTCAAACCGGCAAAGGGCGCATAGGTTCTTGCTTCAATGGTAAAATAGGTTGAGGGTCTTCACCCAATCCAACCAAATCCTCAAAGACACATTCGTTTCCCACCGCGCTCGTGCGATTCCCGATTCCCACCATTCTGGGATCTGTGTATTTGTGGATGCCAATCATTTTTTGTACAATCCAAGTTTGGCGCCACCAATTATCAATCTCCAGTTTTGTGGAATAACTTTTTATTATAAGGTTTGCTTCGTTGTTTGGAATTACACATATTGTCATTTCTTGTTTACTAAAAGGCATATCATCGGCGCTATCGACAATACGTTTAAATAAATAGAGTCGAAAAGGCAGCGGTATATCATCGGAAGCGACCATGAATGGGGATTTTTCGTCCGGCGTAACCGATTCATCGGCCGTGTCCGGACGGTCGCCTTGATTGTAAAGAAGGATGTCGCCATTTGAATCGTACCATTCCATCAATTGGCCCGTGATGGCTGAATACACCATTTCGTAGCCGCCACTTTCGATACTGACGGTATCGCCATCGTCGTGAATGACCGGTGAGGATTCGTTTTTATCCGCGAAAACAAAATTGGGAATAAAAATAATCGAAATAATGACCAGGAATAATCCGAGTATTGAAAACCGAGAAAACAACTTGATATTATTCTTACTCATGGCTTTCCCCTTCCAATTTGTAGCGAATAGCTACATTAAGGATTTCCGGATCGATATACCAACCGGGTCCAAGCACAGCGACGGCGCCGGTTTCCGACGCGGCAACTTGACTTACCCAAACGTCGTTATTTCCACCGCCGCTAAAATATTCGGTGCGAACTCCCTCGGCTTCGTAGCGAAAAAAACAGTTGCTGAAAGGAGCGTCACCAAACAAGGACACTGCCCCATAGGGTCGGCCTAACGGATCTACATCCATGGCCGAAAAATCCCAATTGTCCCAAACATCAAGACCGGGCCAACGTACGGATACAATTTTATGGCCTTGGTAGGAAATCAACCACAGATGCAGATCGATAAACCATGTCGAAAAGGTGACTCGACCGTTTGCATTGATTCCGGCTTGGCCACCGGTTTTGTCAGAGATGCCGCTCAAGTGATTGGGAACCCGACCGACGAATTTTCTTTGAAATCCGACCAGCGGATTGCCGTAGTCCTCGAAAAGCCAACCATTATCAATAATTACCGGATGGTGAAAAATTCCCTCACTATCCGGTGTGTAGGTTCCTAGATTAGGATATGCTTTTACAAATTGACCATCCGTCGTCTCCATGATCATCGAGTATTGGTAACCGGAATCATCGAAGGTGAAAGCAAATCGGCCATCCGGAAGAATAAACAAATGTGTGAAATCGACAAACCAATCGTCAGATACCGGAATCACCTCGACGATCTCGTTTTTTTGCCAGCGCACAAGGCTGCAATCAGTGCTGAAAAGCTCATTGTATGGATCCCAAAGAACGGTCCATAAGCGACCCTCCGCGTCGGTCGCCGCGCCAAGGGTATAGGCGTTCGCATCGCCCGGGCCAAAGACTTCCCACTGCTGCCACTCATTGTTTTCCCATTTGCCGATCGAACTGTAGCCCCGGCCCCAATCGTCGCGCCCGATGGTCCACACGACAAAAAGCGTGTCACCCGCGAAAGCCATGAATATGTTGTAATAGGTATCCATCGAATAGGTGCCTAAAGTGATGTTTTTCCATCGCCAACCGGCTTCCGGCGGCAACTGACCCATGTTCAAGCACCACGACGGGGCGTTGATCTCTAAATGAATGCCGACCGGCGCAATCGGCTCTTCCGGCGCCAGGTCGAATGTCGGAACCATCTCTTCGGCGCGTGTCAATTCTTTTGATTCGTTTTCGGGAATGGGTGTTGTTTTGGATGTTACGAAGTAAGGCTTTATTCTGTCGCAACAAGGGAAAAGAAAGAGTGCGACACCCAATAAAAGAACCGAAGAAAACCTCCGCATCGCCCGCCTTTCCAAAAATGCGGCAACCGTATTGTTACTATTGTTTTCTTAGTAATGAGTGAAAAAACGCCGCAAAATCCCCACAAATTGAATATTTCACCATTCATTTGATTTGTCAAGGTTTATTGTTGTACGAAAAACAATTAATTTCGATTGAGCATTTCAGGTCGCTTAACGGCTGCTTGACAGTCGAGGCGGCATTCGTATACTGCCTGCTTCACCGCCGGTTCTGGGGGTAGCCATGAAATTATTAATTCGTCGGATCCCCGAAACCGAGAGTGTCTTTGAATTCGTGCTGTCGCGGGATCAGATCCGCCCCCGGATGGCGGGGCGGCCGGACATCACCGGTTTCACCGAGGCGCGCGTCAACGTGCGCTGCGCGCGGGTCGGCCTGACGGTCAACCTGCGCGGCGAAGCGACGCTGAAGCTACAGTACCTTTGTTCGCGCTGCGGCAACGACAGCGAAGCCGTCTGGTCGCTGCCGATCCGTCACGTCCTGTCGCCGCGCGGCGGCGATCGGCGGGCGTTTGACGAGGACGAAGGCGTGGGTTACCACAATGGCCAGGACATCGACCTGGACGAAGTGGCCCTCGAGCAGATCGCGGTGGCGATCCCGGAACAATTGTTGTGCCGGCCGGAATGCAAGGGGATTTGCCCCGTCTGCCTGGCGAACTTGAACGAAGAACCCTGCCGTTGCGGGGTGGAAAAGAACGGAGAGAAGTCATGACCGTACCCAAGAGAAAGAATTGCCATGCGCGTTCGGCCGTGCGCAAGGCGGGCTATCGCAAGCTGGCGGTGCCGACGTTGGTTACTTGCCCGAATTGCCAGGAAATGATGCAGCCGCATCGCATTTGCACTTCCTGTGGCTACTACAACGGCCGGGAAGTCGTGAAACCCGAGGAAAAGGAAGAATAGCCCATCGCCACGAGCCTGCCGATCGCGTTGCTGTTTCCGGGTCAGGGCTCCCAGGTTGTCGGCATGGGAGTCGCCCTGGCGCAGCGGTTCGCCGCGGTCAATTCATGGTTCGAGCAGGCGGAAGAGGCGAGCGGTCTGCCGTTGCGGCGCATTCTGCGCGAAGGCCCCGAGGAAAAACTCCGCCTGACCGAAATCCTGCAACCGGCCCTCCTGACCGTCGAAATCGGCGTCTGGCTGGCTTTACGCGAGCTGGCCGAGGTTCGCGTCGTCGCGTCCCTGGGCCATTCGCTGGGCGAGTATGCCGCCCTGGTCGCCGCCGGCGCGCTGGCGCCCGAGGCGGCGGTGCACCTGGTGCGCCGGCGCGGTTTTTACATGCAGGAAGCGGTGCCCGCCGGCCTGGGCGGCATGAGCGCCGTGCTGGGGCTGGACGCGCCGATCGTCGAACACCACTGCCGGAACGCTTCCGATGATAGCGCCCGGGTCTGGATCAGCAACGACAACTGCCCCGGGCAGGTCGTGATCAGCGGTCATCTGGCCGCCATCGAGCGGGTGACGACGCCGCTGCAGCAAGCCGGCGCCCGCCGCGTTTCCCCGTTGAAGGTCAGCGCTCCCTTCCATTGTCCGCTGATGAAGCCGGTCGCCGATCGGCTGGCGGCCGACCTGGAGGGAGTCCGTTTCGCCGCGCCGGCCTGGCCGGTGATCGCGAATTTCAACGCCGCGCCGTATCCGTCCGCCGGCGACATCCGCGACGGCCTGCTGCAACAGGTGGTCGCGCCGGTGCGCTTCCGCGAATCGCTGGCGCTGCTGCCAAGCCTCGGCGCCGTCAAACTGCTGGAACTGGGTCCGGGCACGGTGTTGACGGGCCTGGCCAAACGGACCGTTCCCGACCGGCCGATTTTCGCGGCCGACAATCCCGAAAAACTGAACGACCTCGTGAGGGAGATCGCATGAGCGACCGGCGTGTCGCCCTCGTCACCGGAGGTTCCGGCGGCATCGGCGGCGCCGGCGCGGTGGAACTGGCCCGCCGGGGCTACGACGTCGGTGTGCATTGCCATGCCCATCCCGAGGCGGGCGAGCGCGTGGCCGCGGCGGTGCGCGCGGCCGGCGGGCAGGCCTGGGTGGTGAACTTCGACGCCGCCGACGGCGCGGCGGTCGAGCGCGGCGTCGCCGCCTTCGCCCGCGAGCGGGGCCGGTTGGACGCGCTGGTCGCGGCGGCGGGCGTGGTCGCCAACCAGATGCTCGGCTTGACGAGCGCGGACGATTTGGAGAAGTTGTGGGCGGTGAACCTGCGCGGCGCCTACCTGGCGGCCAAGGCGGCTTCCAAGGCGATGCTGCGCGGGCGTTGGGGGCGCATCGTGCTGCTGGGCAGCGTCGTCGGCCAGCGCGGCAACGCGGGCCAGACGGCGTACGCCGCCACCAAGGCGGGGCTGGTCGGGCTGGGCAAGAGCCTGGCGCGCGAACTGGCGCCGCGGGCGATCACGGTCAACGTCGTGGCGCCGGGGCTGGTGGAAACGGCGATGATCCAAGGCTTGACGAACGAGCAACGGCAAGCCATCTTGCAGACGATACCGTTACGCCGGCTGGCCGCACCGGAGGAAATCGCGGCCGTGATCGGCTTTTTATGCGGCGAGGCCGCCGGCTATATCACCGGAGCGGTAATCCAGGTCGATGGGGGCTTGGGTATCTGAAGTTCACGTGACCCATTCTGAAACGGAGCGATTGATGAGCGAGGAAATCTTTGTCAAGTTGCGGCGGCTGATTGCCGAAAAATTGAACATTGCGGAAGATCAGATCGCCAAGGAAACGGAGTTCATCAAGGATTTGGGAGCCGACAGCCTGGATTTGGTGGAGTTGATCGCCGATATCGAAATGTCGTTCAATCTGGATTCGATTCCGGATGACATGGCTCAGAAAATTAAAACCGTGGGGGATGCCTACGACCGGCTCATGGAAGCCTTGAAGCGATAGGGAGGTTTTATGGAGCCCGAAGGGAAAGTACGCCAGATCATCTGTGATCAGCTTTCCTGCGACGTCGAGGAAATCAGCGACGATGCCTTCTTGTCCGACGATTTGGGAATGACCCCCGACGACCTGGAGGAAATGGTCGCCTTATTGGCCGAGGAATTCGAGATCGACATCCCGGATGTCGACGCCGAGGACTGGGAAACCGTCGCCGACGTCATCAACTACGTGGTCGACAGACTGGCCAATGACTAACCGCAGGCGTAAATATTTCCAACGCCTGAAAAACAACCTGATTTTCCATGCCGCGCGCGGCGCGGTAGCCGCCGCCCGGGTCATCCCGCTTTCCACCGGGCTTAAAATCGGCGCCGCGATCGGCGCCGCCGCGTGGCGGCTGGCCGGCCACGAACGCCGCCTGACGCTGCTGCACTTGAAAGTCGCCTTTCCCGAGTGGACCGACGCCGAGCGCCTGGCCGTCGGCCGCGAATCGTTCCGCAACCTGGGCCGCAGCTTTTTCGAGATGTTTCACTTCGAGGACATTTTCGCCACGCTCGAGACCCCCCATCCCTACGTGACCTTCAGCGGCAAGGAACATCTCGACGCCGCGCGGGCGCGCGGGAACGGCGGCGTGTTCGTCACCGGGCACCTGGGCAACTGGGAATTAATGGCCGCTACCTACGTGCGGTGCGGCGCCCCCGGCTACGAGATCGTCCGTAAGCTATACGACGAACGCCTCGACCAAATGCTCAACGACCACCGCCGCCGTTACGGGTACATCCCGCTGACGCGCGGCGGGCATGAGTTGGTCGCCGATATCATGGCGCTGATCTCGCGCAACGAGTTTCTCGGCATTCTGATCGACCAGGACACCAAGGTGCGCGGCGTGTTCGCCGACTGGTTCGGCCACCCGGCCTGGACGCCGTCCGGCGCCGCCTACATCTGCTACCAACTCGGCACCGACGCCTTTTTACTGACCACCCATCGCCGGCCCGAGGGCGGTCACGCCGTCGCGGTCAGCGCGCCGCTGCCGCGGCCGCAAACCGGCGACACCAAGGCCGACATTCAGGCCTATACCCAGATTCTCAACGACCACCTGACCGCGCACATCCGCCAGTACCCGACGGAATGGGTCTGGATGCACCGGCGCTGGAAGACCCGGCCGCCTGGCGAACCGCCCGAGAAGCATCCCGCGCCCCTGCCGCCCAAACCCGCGCGGTTCTGGCGGGCCGCCGAAAAAATCGCCGGCCGCCTGCTGCGGCCGCTGTCGTGGGAAACGGCGGACCGCGCGGGCGCCGCGCTGGGCCGGGCGCTTTACTGGTTCATGCCCAAGCGCCGCCGCGCCGGCCGGCCGTTGTTCGCCGCGCTCGGCCGCGCGCTGGTCGATTACCTTCGCCACCCGCTGATGAACGCCGGCTTTTTCCACGACCGCGTGACCGTTGAAGGCCTGGAGACGCTCGAAACGGCCTACCGCCAAGGCCGGGGCGTGCTGCTCGTCGCGGATCGCTTCGGCGGCCTGGAAGTCGCCCTGTGGAAATTGGCGACCCTCGGTTTTCCGTTGCACCTGGCCGCCCGCCGGCTGAAAAACCGTTTTCTCAACGATCGCCTGGTCTGGCTGCGGCGCGCGCACGGGGTCGAATCGCTGCCGGAAAAGGACGCGGCCGCCGCGGCGAATCGCGCCCTGGCGCAGGGACGGATCGTGGCGACGGTCGCCGGCGAAGCGCCGGAAATCGAAAACGAAATGTTCGGGCAGGCGCTCGAAAGCGCGAGTCTGGCCGCCGCGAGCGGCAGCCCGGTCGTGACCGTCCGGCCGCGGCGCGAAGGCCCGGGGCGTTTTCGCGTGCGGCTCGAGGAAAATCCGGAACGACGTCCGGCACCCGTTTGACGCCGGCGATCGCCTGGTGAAACGCCGGAATGGCCTGAACCGATGAACCGCCCGCAAACCATCCTGGCGCTGGAAATCCTCTCCCTGGTCGCCGTGACGTTGCTCATTTACGCGCGCGGCGCGGCCGGGCCGTTCCTGTATGACGACATCGCCTTCGTCGTGGACAACCCGGCGGCGGCCGATTTCTCGCTGGCCCTGCAAACCTTCGGTAGCCCGGCGGCGACTTCCACCCGCGATTTTCCCAAGCAGGTCTATCGCCCGCTCATCCCGCCCCTCTATGCGCTCGTGCACGCGATCGGGGGAATGAGGCCGTTTTTCTTTCATTGGCTCAATTATCTCGTTCATGCCGGCGGCGCGATTTTGCTGTTTCTGCTGCTGCTCAAGCTGACCGCCGCGCGCGACGCTTCCTTCGCCGCCGCCGTCTGGTGGGCGGTTCATCCGGCGCACGTCGAGGCGGTGCAATGGATCAGCGGGCTGGACGACGTGCTTTGCCCGCTGCTGCTCTTGCTGACCTTTTTGCTTTTCCTGTCGGGGAGACGGCTCGGCGCCGGGCTGGCGTACCTCGCGGCGCTGTTGACCAAGGAAGTCGCGGTGATGGCGCCGCCCCTGTTGTTCGTTCTGGCGTTCCGGGAGGCCGCGGGCGACGGCCGGCCGCGGGCGCGCGCGGCGGCGCTCCGCACGGTTTTCTATTTTCTGGCCGCCGGTGCTTACGTGCTGCTGCGCCAGTCGTTGATCGGCCTGCAACAGGACTCTCAATATTGGGGCCACTCGCTGGCCGCCACGCTGCTGACGATGTCCCATTCCTTTTTGATTTACCTGCGCCTGATTTTCTTTCCGCTGTCACTGCGCATCAATTACCTGTTCGACATCGTGCGCGGGTTTTCCCCCCTGGTCCTGGCCGCGGCGGTCGTGCTGGCGCTGCTGGCGATCGTGATGATCGCCTGCGCCCGGCGCCGGTTTCCGGTTTCTTTCGGCATCGGGTGGTTTTTCGTTTTCATGTTCCCCGCCAGCAACGTGCTGCCGATTCTGGCCCTGGTCGGCGAGCGATTCCTCTACTTGCCCCTGGCGGGCGTGGCCATGCTCATTGCCGCCGTGGGCGCCGGCCTCAAAACCCGCCGGCGCTGGTTCGCCCTGGCCTGGTGCTTGTTGATTTTCTGGCTGGCGGTCGGTTCCTATCAGCGGGTCGGGGTGTGGCTCGACGAGGAAGTTTTCTGGCGGGACATCCTGCGAAAAGAGCCGGAAATCCTGGGTTACCGCAATAGTCTGGGTTCCTATTACGCGCGGCAGGGACGGTTTGCCGAGGCCGAGGCGCTTTTTATGGAAGTGCTGCAAAAACGGCCGGCGGATTTCCTGGCGGCGGAAAATCTGGCGCTGTTGTACCTGGACACCGGCCGCCCGGCGCAATCGCTGTCGATGTACCGGCAGCTTCAGGCGTTCCGGCCGAACGAGCCGCGCTACCGGCAAGGCCTGGAAAAGGCCGAAAAGGCGCTTGCCGCCGCCGCGCCGCAAAACGCGGAGCCCTGAATTTTATCTGCGCGGATGAAAAAAACGGTTGGCTGATTCCGGCCGGCGCACGCAATGAAAGCGGTGACCGATCATTAAACGGCGAAAGGGCGCCGGAGCGCCCTTTCGCCTCGATGGTTTTTGTTTTCAGAACCGGATGTAGAAGACCAGCATCGCCTCGTGGCCGGGCGCCGCGAACTTTTCTTTCTCCAGCACTACGCGGAGCTTGCTCGCCAGGTCGGTGTTGCCGGTGTTGTCTTTCAGCATTTCCACTTTTTTCACCTTGCCGTCGGCCCCCAGCGTCAGGCGAACCATCATTTCCTTGCCCGCCGGTTTGGCCAGGCTTTTGACGGCTTCGTAGAGCCGCTTGGCGACCTCGCCACCCAGCGCGTTGCGGTAGGGCGCTTCGTTGGCGATGCCGAGGAACGCCACCGGATCGACGACCAGGCCCTGGACGCCGCCGACCGCCATTTCGTCGGCCGCGATGTTTTTACCGGGTCCGGGCGACGGCTTGTAGGAACGCATCGCCACGGAAGGCGAAGGGGGCGGTGGGGGCGCCATCGGGCCGTTGCTGGAGCCGGTCATCGCGCCGCTGCCGGCGCCGTACCCCTGGGCTTCCTCCAATTTGCCGAAGACGCCGTCATAGGAAACGCCCTCGGGCATTTCGACCGGCACTTGCACGGTCTGCGGCTGGCCGTTGACGTTGCGCACCTGCTCCTCGACCGCGACGAAGGAGGTGAACTGGGTCATCAGCCGGTAGTTCAAGCCCAGATCGGTGATGTCCTTTTCGAGCTGGTCTTTCGATCCGGCGTTGACCTCGAGCTGGTTCATCAACCGCTCGATGCGCATCCGCGCCCACAGCGAGGCGAGCTGGTCCGAGCCGCCCTTGGCGTTGGGCAGGTTGACGGCGTAGGAAAAGCTCTTGGCGCCCGCCGCGTCCTTGCCGGTCAAACGGATCGTCGCCGCGCCCGGCTTGGTGTAACGGCCCAGCACAACCAGCGGCTGGTCGGCGTACAGGTCGGGGATCTGTTCCGGGTACAGGTCGGTCGTCTGCAGGCCGCCCCATTCGAGGGCCAGATCGCGCAGGACCGGCGCGTCGAGCCGCTGATGGAATTTCTCGACCACCTGTTCGGCCGGTTCGTCCTGCCGCAGGTACGAGGCGAAGCCCCGGCCTTCCTCGGCCATGCGGTCGATGAGGTAGCGGTTGACCGAACTGCCGACGCCGAAGAGGAACAGCCGCGCGTCGCCCAGGTTCTGGTGGATCTCGGCGAGGATTTCCGTTTCGTTGCCGATGTAGCCGTCGGTGGTCATCACCACGAGGCGCAGGCGCTTGGGATCGGCCGGCCAGTTGAGCGCGGCCTGGATCGCCGGCAACATGCGCGTCCCGCTGGTCGATTCGATCTGGTCGATGAACCGCTTGGCCTGGTTGATGTTCTCGGCGGTGGCCGGCACCGGCCCGGCGGCCATCGAGGTGATGATGTCGTTGAAGTTGAACACCTGGAAGGTGTCGTCGGCGCGCAGGCCCTTGAGGGCCCGCTTCACCACGTCTTTCGATTTGGCGAGCGGATCGCCCTGCTGGCTGCCGGACGAATCGACGACGAAGAGGATCTCGCGCGGCAGAATCTCCTGCTTCGCATATTGGCCCTTGGGGGCCAGCAGCAGCAGGAAGAAGCCCTTGCCGCCCTCGCTGTAGGTCAGCGCGCCGAACGCCGGCGCTTTGCCGCGCACGTTGTAGCGCAGGATGAAATCCTTGTTGGGAATCGCGTCGCGCGGATCGAGCTTCACCACGGCCTTGGCCGGACCCTGGTTGGCGGTGGTGATCCAGTGCGAGGTCGAACGCACGTCGGTCACCGGCACGCCGGCGTCGAGGTTGACGGTCACGCTGATGTCGTGGCCCGAGCGTTCGCCGGGTTTGAGCACCGGCGGGGTGATGCGCGAGGCGTCGGGCACCTTGTCGGTATCCGGCGCCCAGCCGCCGCCCTGCTTGCCGACGATTTTTTCTCCGGGTATGTAACGCGGCCCGACGACCATCGGAAAGACGAATTCGTACTCGCCTTTTTCGTACTTCAGGACGGCCACGTAGCTGATGCGGATTTCGATGTTGTCGCCGGGCAGGATGTTGGCCACCGACTGCGTGAAGATGTTCGGCCGCTCCTGCTCGAGCAGCGACGCCGTCTTGCCGGCCGCCTTGGCCGCTTCGTAAATCTGCTTCGCCTCCTCGCGCTTTTTAATGACGCCCTTGATGACCCGCTGGCCGATCGTCATCGTCATGTCGTCCACCGCCGCCTTGTGGGGCAGCGGAAAAACGTAGACGGCCTCGATCGGCTGCTTGAACGGGTTGACGAACGTTTGCGTGACGGTGACGCGCGACACGAAGCCCGCGATGTCCGCCTGCACGTCGGTGTGCTTCAGGGGCACCTCGACGACCTTCTGATCGGCCGACACCACCCGCAACTGGCCGGTGCCGATTTCTTCCTGCTCCGCCCGTGCCGCCAGCGGCAGGGCGAGAACCAACAACATCATCAGAATGACGATACGCTCCCACATGATCGTGCTCCCCAGCGGATTTTCAGTTGTTTCCTTGATACCACACGGCGGCCGGCCGGTCGAACAACCCGCCCCGCCGTATATTTTCCTTTGACCTTCGCGGCAGCGATTGGTTCCCCGGGCGGCGGAATGAGCGAATATCGAGGCGGACAATATTATGGACAACAAAATGGACAATATGCAGGATATTTTGGCAAATTATCTGAAATGATCATCGGCTTGTATTTCATTCAATTGTTTTATAAAACAATGAATTACAATAGTATATGAGGTTCCTGAAATGAGGAAATACGAGCGGACACATCAATGGCTTAAATTTCAAGTCAATCTTCAGGATGCCAGCCCTCGTTTGTGGCTGATGCTTGGCGAGGCGCAGTCGAAATGCGCGCATATCGCGGGCGTGCCGCTCGACCGCCCAACGGCCGAGAAAATTCATTATCTTTATTTGGCGAAAGGCGTTTTGGCGACGACCGCCATCGAGGGAAATACCCTTTCGGAGGAGGAAGTCCGGCGGCGGATCGAGGGATCGTTGAAATTGCCGCCGTCGAAGGAATACCTCGGGCAGGAGATCGACAACATCGTCGCGACCTGCAACCGGATTCTCGGCGAGATGCTTTCGGGAAAGGCGACGGAACTGACGGTCGACCTTCTTTGCGATTTAAATCGTTCCGTGCTGGCGAATTTGCCCTTGGAGTCGCACGTGGTTCCGGGCCGGATTCGCCAGGTCGGCGAGGAAGTGGTCGTCGGCGCTTATCGAGGCGCGCCGGGTGAAGATTGCCGGTATCTCCTGGAGCGATTGTGCGGTTTGCTCAACGACGGCAAAAAAACGGCCCCGGCCGACGAAGGCTTGGCAGCGGCGATCGTTCGCGCGATCGTGGCGCACCTTTATCTGGCCTGGATTCATCCGTTCGCCGACGGCAACGGCCGCACGGCTCGGTTGGTCGAATTCCTGATTTTGCTGGACGCCGGCATGCCGACCCCGGCGGCGCATCTCCTCAGCAATCACTACAATCAGACGCGACAGATTTATTACCGGCAATTGCACGGTGCGAGTGCCTCGGGCGGCGATATCCTGCCCTTTATCGAATACGCGGTCCGGGGTTTGGTGGACAGCCTCCAGGAACAACTCGCGACGATCCGTGACTACCAGTGGCGGGTGATCTGGCGCGATTACGTTTATCGAATTTTTCGCGACTCGGCGCACCGGGTTTCCGGCGCCGTTCGGGGGAGGGAACGCGATCTGGTTTTGGCTCTTTCCGATCAATTGGGCTTCGTTCCCTTGTCGAAAATTCCGCATCTGACGCCGGAATTGGCCGCGACTTACGCCACGAAAACGCGTAAAACCGTCAGCCGCGACGTGAATACCGCGGTGGAACTCGGACTTTTGGAAAAAACCGCCGACGGTGTCCGCGCCCGGACGGAAACGATTCTGGCGTTTTTGCCCGCGCGAAAAATGAAGTGATCGCCGCACCCGCGCACCCGTGCGATAACTTGACACTTTCGCGAGGCGCGTGCTAGTTTGCCGCTTTGATTTTGCCCTGATTTTACTTTGAGTTATCAGGCTCCCGCGAGGGAGCGGCGCGCCCGGGACGCCACGCGCGGCCCGGCGGCGGAGGAACGCATGAAAAAAACCCTGCTTTGGTTGGTGCTCGCGGCGCTGGTCGCGGCGGCTTTTCCGCCGGCGGCGACCGCCGAGGAAAGCCAGCTCGCCGCGGTGGGTTTTAATGTACACGGCTATTACCGCGTCCGTTACGACAACTACTTCGATCTTTCCTGGGCCGCCACCCAAAAGGGCGACGATTCCGACTGGTGGAGCTGGGTCGACCAGCGGATGCTGTTGCAGCCGACGCTGATCATCAGCGACCCGATCGAGATCAATTCGGAACTCGACATCCTGCATAACGTGATGTGGGGCGACAACGCGCTGATCGAGGAGCCGGCGGTGGTCACCGAACGGCAGCCGAACGATCCGGCGTCGATCGGCCGCGTCCGCTACGGCACGATGACCTTCCGCTCCGGCAACCTGCTGACCCACTCGACCAGCGACACCGACCGCGATCTGAACGAGGTCGATCCGATCGCGGTGCGCCAGTTATACATGCGCGTCACGCTGCCGATCGGCTATTTGAAAATCGGCCGCCAGGCCGACCAATGGGGCATGGGTGTCTACGCCAACTCCGGCTCGCCGTTCCTGCGTTTCCTGGAAACGCCGGGCGATGTCAACGACCGCAACCACGGCTACGACGCGGACAGCGGCGACGTTTACGACCGGTTCCAGTTCGGCACGCGGGTGGCGGGCTTCTACTTCCCGTCGATCATGTACGACCGCATCGCCGAAGACAGCTTCAAGACCGGCGACAACGACGTGCACGCCTTCACCCTGGCCAACCAGTTCCGCGACATCCGGTTCGCGGATTCGGGCGTTTTCGACGCCGGCTTCTTCATTCAGGGCCGCACCCAGCAGGCCACCTCGGCCTCGCTCTGGCTGTACGACCTGTGGCTGCGCCTGGGCTACGCCGGCTTCAAGTGGGAACTCGAAGGCCTGGGCGTGCAGGGCAAGGCGACGTTCGTCGATCGCCAGACCGTGCGCAACCTCGAGGACGAGGGCCTGCCGACCGGCGAACGCGGCGGTGAGGTCAGCATCGGCGCCTACCTCGGCGCGGCGCGCTTTTTGTACGACTCCGGCCGCTGGAGCGCGGGGCTCGAATGGGGCTTCTCCTCGCCCGAGGCCGCCAATCCGGACAACGAATTCGACGCCACGGCCGCCGACAATCTGATCGCGGCGCGGCAGGAATTGAAAAACGATCCGCAAAACGCCAACGCCCGGATCGACTTCACCAACGCGGTGATCGACAACCAGGCCGCGTTCGGCCGCCGGATCAACACCTACGCCTTCGACCCCGACTACAAGATCGACCTGATCACCTGGGATCGCCTGATGGGCGGCGCGCTGAAAAACGGCATGTACCTCAAGGCGGGCGGCTACCTGCGGCCGCTCGACGGCATGCACATCGGACTCAACGTCCTCAACAGCTACCTCAACGAATCGGGCAAGAAGCTCAACGGCAAGGACGCTTCGCACGACCTGGGTTGGGAAACCGACCTCAACTTCGCCTACACGTTCCACAAGCAATTCACGGCGGACACCTCGATGGGCTACATGATTCCGGGCATGTATTTCCGGGACATGTACGACGACGTCAGCAACGTCTACACCTTCCAGATCCGCACGATCGTGAATTTTTAGGCGGGAAATGACGACTGCGGGCAACCGGGGGCGCGGCCGCAGCGGCGGCCGCCCGCCGCGCGCCTATTCCTTCGGCTTCGCGGCGCTGCCGTCCCAGTTGACGGTCACCCACGCGTTGCCCTTCTTTTCCCAGTCGACGCGGCCCTTCCAGGTTTGCGGCGCGCCGCCCTTGTCCAGCGAGATTTCCACGTAGACCGAGCCCTTCGTGCGGCTGATGCGCGGGTAGGCGACGATCGATTTCAAGGTCATCGACTTGACCTGTTTGAGCTTGTCGGTCGAGGGGACGCTCGGATCGGCGCGCATGGCCCGCGCCTGGTCGATGTCGCCCTGGTTGATGTAATTGACGTAGTCGCTCATCGCGGCCAGCAGATCCTCGCTGGCGGGCTTGGCCGCCGCCGCGGTTTCGGGCGTCGGCGCGACCGGATCGAAGGGTGCCGGCGTCGGCGACGAACCGCCGACCACCACCGGCTCGGGAGTCGGCGAGGCGGCGGCGACGATCACCGGCGTAGGCGAGGCCGCAGGCGGCGGCGTGGGCGTGTCGCGGTCGCCGGTGAACAGGACGTAGGTCAGGACGCCGCAGGCGATGTAACCGGCGACCAACAGCAGATCGAACAGCCGCGTCAGCGTGGTCGTGCGGAACTGGTGCGGCGATTCGGCTTCGAACATGCTCTTGCGGCTCATGATGCGGCCTCGTCATCCGGCGGCGGCGCGCCGCGCTCGAGCCGGCCGGCGATCGCCGCCCCCGCCGTCGCGAGCGGGCCCGCCGGCGCGGCCAGGGCCAGGCCGCCCCAGCCGAAACCCCACCACAGAATCAGCAAAACGATGAACCACGCCGCCAGCACGCCGAGCGCCGCCAGCCGCACCTTCCACCAGAATCCGAGATCCCGCCAGGGGATCGGCGTCCAGGGGATGCGGCCGTGGGCGTGCTCGATCGTCGGCGTCGGGGTGACGGCGGCGCTGAGCTTCTGCCCTTGCGGTTGGGTGAACTTGATCATCGCCAGCGAAACGCTGGCCGGGCCGGAACGGGCGATCGCCTGGCGGACCAGGGTCTCGCCGGCTGCTTCCGGTTCGCCGTTCATCGCCTGGCGGCCGATTTCGATGTCGCTCAGGCTGCGGTAGAGGCCGTCGGTGCACAGCAGGTACGTTTCGCCCGGTTGAATGAAATGGGCGTCGGACACGTCGACCTCGATGATCGGGTACAGGCCGACCGCGCGGGTGGGGAATCCGTCATCCGGCTGATCGGGCGCGACGTGATCCTCGGTGAGCTGGTCGATGACGTAATTCCGCTGGCGGTAGGCGCGGCACCGGCCGGCGTGGGCGATGCGGACCATGCCTTCCTGATAATGCAGCAGCACGAGGCTGACGGCGGGCGTGCCGAGTTGTTGCTCGGCGGCCGCCTGGCGCAGCGCCGCGTTGGCCAGTCCGAACGCGTCGACCAACATCTTGCGCGGGCCCTGGCCGTTCCAGGCATGATAGTGTTTGTCGACCGCGTCGACGACCAGCCGCGCCGTCCGGCCGCCCTGGCCCGAGAGGTCGTGACCGTCGGCGGCGACGAGCAGAATGCCGTGCGTGGTTTTGATCACCACGGCGCAATCCTGCCGCCGGGCCTCGCCGCCCGCTCCGGGCGCCGAGCTGACCGCGGGCTGAATCTTCAGCGTCTGGTGATCGTACAAACTCATGATTCCCCGATAAAATCCGCCGCCGGCATGAAAAAATCTCAATTCCGCGCCGGCGGATCGCTAAAAATAATTCGGAAACGCCGTTTTCCGACTGATGGGCCATTATAATCCAATTTCGACCGATCGGCAAATTGTTTGGCGGACTTGGCGCGGCGCGCCGTCGCGGCCGGAACCCGGCGCTATACCGCGCCCCGCGACGGGCTTGCCCCTCGCCGCCGAATGGTGGCAAATGAATTAAATGCCGTTCGCCCCGCTTACCCGATCGGCGCAAGGAGGGCCGCCATGGCGCGCAATAAAAAAGCCAACCACCGCAACTTACTCGTCGGTTTCGCCAAGCGGGACCTCACCCCGCCCCTGCCGTTTCCGCTGGCCGGAATGGCCACCAAGCAGGAACGGCTGGCCGAGCGCGTCCGCGACCCGCTTTACGCCCGCGCCATGGCCTTCGGCAACGGCCGCCGCACCGTGCTGGTCATCGCCGGCGACCTGTTGATGATCACCGCGCCGCTGCGCGAGGCGGTCGAGCGGCGGCTGGCCGAACGGCAGGTTCAATACGCCGGCCTGATGCTGTCGGCCACCCATTCGCACTCATCGACCGGCGGTTATTGGGATGCGCCCTCGGCCCGGTTGTTCATGGGCGCGTACCGGCCCGAAATCTTCACCCGGCTGGCCGAGGGCATCGCCGCGGCGGCCGAGGCGGCGGTGGACGATCTGCGGCCGGCCTCGCTCGATTACGGCGAGACGCAGACCAGCTACCTCAATTACAACCGCCGCTTCAAGGAAGGCGCCATCGACCGCACCCTGGGCGTGCTGACGGTGCGGCGCGAGGACGACACTTTGCGCGTGTTGACCTTCGGCGCGCATCCGGTGGTCGTGGGCTTTCGCGATTACCACGCGGCGTCGGCCGATTACCCCGGCGAACTGCTCAAGACCTTCGCGGGCGAGGACGGGCTGTTTCTCGTCGGGCCGGTCGGTGGCGTCAACGTGCTGTACCCGGAAGGGCCGCTGGACGGCGACGTGCACCTGCATTTGCTCGCCCGCCTGCTGCGCGAGGAGGCCGACAAGGCGATCGCCGTCGCCCAACCGGTCCACGGCGACGCGGTGGCCTTCGCCGCCGGCGAGATGACCGTGCGGATCGTCGCCCCGCCGCTGCTGCCCGACCGCCTGCGCTGGCTGGACGCGGCGCTTTACCCCGTGCGGCTGTACGTGCGGCACTTCGGCCGCGGCGGCCTGCGCGACGGCATGCCCGCGCGCGTGCCGGTGGTGCGGGTCGGCGACCTGGTGTTCACCGGATTTCCGGCCGACCTGGGCGCGAGCGTGGGCCTCGCGGCGCGGGTGAAGATCGCGGCGCGCGGCCTGCGCCCGGCGGCGGTGGCGTCGCACACCGACGATTACGTCGGCTACGTGCATCTGCCGGAGGACTATCAGCAATTCGCGTCCGCCGACAAGGGCGAGATGTGGATGAATATCTACGAAAACGCGATGGGCTTCGGCGGCCGCCACGTCGGCATTGAATTGCTGGACGCTTTCGAGGGCGCGCTGGCCGAGGTGTGCCGGTAACCGCGGCGGGAAAAATCGATTCATCCGTTTTACGAGCGACAAATCCGCGCGGCCATCCTTCATCCGTGTGAAGTAATTATCCATCAAGCTTTTCTCGCTTGTTCAATGAAGCATCGCTTATCAAATGAGACACTTAGTGTCAGGATATCTAACATTAGCCGATTATTTTTATTGACAAATCGACTGCATGGGGAGAAGATATATCCAGTTGTTGGATAACCATGAACTTCATGGCGGCGCCGAAAGGCTTGGAAATTGCGAATTCTCGTCGGTAAATTTTCCCTTTCTCGTTATCTTTTTGCGATATCCGCGATACTGAAAACTTGTTCCCCGATCAGGAGATCCTAATGATCAGGAAAATTGGCCTGTTTCTTTTGATTTCAGTCTTTTTGGCAGGGATCTTTGTTGCGTTATCCAAGCAAGATCGTTCGGAAGCCCGGGAACCCATGAGCGACAGTTCCGATTTGCTGGATGAGGATCCTTACCTGGGCGACGGCGCTTATGCCGAATGGGCCGCCGACGGATCGGAAGCGATCGGTCCCGATGGCGGCGCTTCCCTGGCGACGCTGATCGTCCACGGACGCGAAACCGAGGACATCGTGGTTCGGTTGACGTTGGTCGCCAATATCGGTGCGCTGCGTACGACCATTTTGGACGACGAGGTCGCGGTAGGCCAAAACGCCGAAACGGCAATCTCTTTGGATGTGCGGCCGGCGTTTTCCTTGCACTCGAAACAACAAATGTACCCGACGAAGATCTCCGGAACCGTACAAGTCGTTTCATCGCCGCACCGCTATTTCAAGGGGCAGACGGTGCCCTATCGATACTTCGCGCTCAAAGGCGAACAAGCATCGATCTACGATGCTCAAACGTTTTTCGAAACCTATCCCCGTGGCGTGACCGACGAGTCCGAACTGGCGCGGGTGCAAAAACTCATCGAATCCAACGAGGATCGCGGCGAGTTCGCACAAGGCGGCATCATTCCAGCGGGCGTGTATGAATCCGAGCCGTTGGAGAAGTAAGTAAAAACGAGTAATGGTGGAAGGGGAAAGCGAAGATGCCGCACAAGAAACTGGTGCCGATAGGTGCTTTGGTCATTTTAATGCTGATGACTTCATCCGCCTATGCGTTGAGCGTGAAAATCTGTTTTAAAATAGATTTGAATCTATATGATGCAATGGATGAGGCAGGTGATTACATCAATAGCAACATCCCAATCACTGGATATGGGATAAAAGCGAAGGTTGGCGAGAATGGTAACGGGCCGGTTCTTTTCGAGACGTGGACCGATAGTGATACGGGTTGTACGCCTTACCTGACCATGTCCTCCGCGAAATCCTATTATATTCGAGCTTACAGCATGTCGAAATCGGTCGATACCAATTATGTCAAGGTGTATACGAGCAGTACGGAAGAGTATTATTTTACGAATACGCTCGACGCCGATTTTACTCCGGCTGCTTCCGGCACGTATACGTTCAATTATGATAATTTCCCGGATATCCTGGATGGTTTCAACGAAGGTAATGTCCTGGCGGTCGCCAGCTATGCCATTCGCCGTAAACCGGCGGGTTTGACTGCCGAATGGTTCAAGTTCTATCGCGAAACCTGCAGTGGTGACGGGCTCGGCAACGCCTGTTTTAAAAACGGCGCGATTTATATCGACGATGAAAATAATATCGCACAGAATAACAAAACCGGCATCACCCATGAAATGGGTCATGCGGTCGGGTATAAATCCAATAATTACCAGAATGCGCTGCATGATTACACAGACACGGGTGATGATGACATATATGAAGGTGATGATGACAGTTCACCAACCCCAACTCCATGGCCATGCTATTCAACCTCCGAAGGCCATCACGAGAATAGTCGTGAATTACAAAGGGGGGCTGCCGTGGAGGGTATTGCTCACTTTTATGCCGCTTCTATTTGGAATATCAAAAATGATGGAGATTGTTGGTTTAGGGGTTTAGATTGCCAGGATGACGAAGACTATATGCATGATATATGCGATCCACCTTTCACAAATCGAGCGGTCGAATCTGACTGGTTGCGGTTCTGGTGGGACGTGTACGAGGATATGGATCTGACGGTGGCCGAAATATTTGAATTGTGGGACTTGGCTAATCCGAACAATTGGACAAATGCATCTGTATTCGAACGGCTTCGCAATGCCGCCGATGCGATGAATCTGTCATTAACCCTTTGGGATAATCTGGCGGATGCCAATGGCGTTGACCAGGGCGTATGGTAAATATCCATTTGACAGAAGGGGTGTAAAATGAATAAGACTATGACTAATAATCTTGTAATTGGAGTTATTTTATCTTTTCTTGTCCTTTTACTGCTTTCTTTCGTTTCATGCCAAAACGAAAACAATGATTCCGATGATGATAACGATTCGGAAGATACAACCCCCGAGCCGCCCGCCGGCACTTGGATCGACTACGACACCGATTTGATGTGGCAGAAAGAGATCGTCGATAATTGCTATGGCCTTTATTACACCTGGGATCTGGCGGTTGGATATTGCGATTCGCTGGAGTTGGCCGGTTTTTCGGATTGGCGGTTGCCAACGATTTCCGAGTTGCGCTCGCTCGTGCGCGGGTGCGAAGTGACGATGACCGGCGGCGCTTGCGATATAACAGTTGATTGTACAAATTTGGGTTGTTTAAACAAAGCGTGTGACGGATGCCAATTGAAAACAAAGGCCGATGACCGATATTATTGGCCCGATAAATTGGAAGGAGAAGATAATACGGATAATATTTATTGGTCGGTCACCGAACAAGAGGAAAACAATTCGCTTGTTTGGACATTGGGTTTTAAAACAGCTCATATTGGAATAGAGGATAAGGAAAATATACTGGGATATGCGCTGACGACCCGTTGCGTGCGAACCATGACCGCGGAGTAGTGGATAATCGAAAGCAAGGGAAAAACGGGAAAGAAATGGGAAAGCGGCGCTTCCAGTTATTGCTGATATTGCTGTTCATTCTTTTTACAGTGATTTCGTGCAAGAATGATGATGACGACGATTCCGGCTCCGATGAAGACCCAACCCCCGAACCTCCCGTCGGCACCTGGATCGACTACGACACCGGCCTGATGTGGCAGAAAGAGATCGTCGATAATTGTTATGGCCTTTATTACACCTGGGATCTGGCGGTTGGATATTGCGATTCGTTGGAGTTGGCCGGTTTTTCGGATTGGCGGTTGCCGACGATTTCCGAGTTGCGCTCGCTGGTGCGCGGTTGCGAAGTGACGATGACCGGCGGCGCGTGTGGCGTGATGGACGAGTGCGCCGACTATGATTGCCGAGATGATGCATGTAGTGGTTGCAATTTAAAAAACGATACAGAGAATAAATATTATTGGCCAAATGATTTAAAAGGGGAGTCATTCACTGATAATGTATATTGGTCAATCACCGAGGAAATCAATAATGCATCGTTTGTTTGGACGCTAGGTTTTATCATCGCTAATATTGAATCGGAAGAAAAAGAAAATACTCTGGGATATGCGCTGACGACGCGTTGTGTACGAACCACAACTGACGAAATATAGATAGATAGATGGAATAGGTATAATGATCATATTTCTTAAAAAGTATTCTCCATTATTAACGATGGGGGTTTTATTTCTTCTGCTCTTCTTTTCGTGCCACGATGATGGCGACGATTCCTCCAACTCCGACAATGATCCAACCCCCGAACCTCCCGCCGGCACCTGGATCGACTATAACACAAACCTGATGTGGGAAAAGGAAATTGCCGAGAATTCGTCGATTCTTTATTACCAATGGGAAAAAGCTATTGGATATTGCGATTCGTTGGAGTTGGCCGGCTTTTCGGATTGGCGATTGCCGACGATTTCCGAACTGCGTTCACTGGTGCGCGGGTGCGAAGCGACAATGACCGGCGGCGCTTGCGGCGTGACGGACGAATGCACCGTCACCGATTGTCAAAACGAAGCATGTGTCGGTTGCGATTTATTAACCGATGCTGATAACGAATTCTTTTGGCCGAAGGAACTCGAGCGGGAATCTTCAACCGGCAATGAATATTGGTCATTTACTGAATTGGAAGATCACAAGGCCATGGTTTGGACATTGGGATTCATGATTGCCAACATCGAGAAACGAGATAAGGAAAATATTTTGGATTCGGCGACAACAACTCGTTGCGTGCGCACGATGGCCGCCGAGTAAGAAAGTCGATCGAGGGCCAGCCGCCAACCGTTTTTAAAAATACCCCAGCGTCCGCAACTTTTTCAGCATGTCGGGTTGAATGACGTCCTGCATCTGCTTGCTGGCCAGCGGCGGCGGGTCGGCGAAGGTCAGGATCGGCTCGGTGTAGACGCGGAAGGCGCCGTTTTCGAAGAGCCGGGGCTTGGCCGGATCGATTTCGCCGGACAACTCCGTTTCGCGCTCGTCTTCCGGATGCGCCTCGTTTTGCAGGCAGTCGCGGCAGGCGAAGGCGACGGTGACCGGCGCGTCGTCGGGATCGACCACGGCCAGCACGCCGTTCTCGCGCCCATGATCCTTCGCGTCGAACGACAGTTTGTTCGGCGAGCGTTGCAGCTCGTAGTCGGCCAGGTCGTGCATGCCGCCCTTGAACGGCAGTTCCTGCACCACGTCGGCGAACGAGCTGTAGCCGAGGTACTTGAAGGCGTAGATGAACCGCGCCCCGGTCGACAGCGAGCCGCGCCGCGTCTCCTCGCTGCCGGCGCCGCCCCACAGCAGCTTCCAACTCTTGCGCCACTTGTAGCCGGTTTCGGCGATCAGCGCCGCCTGCAGTTTTTTCGCCAGCTCGGGCTTTTCGGCCAGCAGGTTCGTCTTTTCCTGCGGGTCGGCGGCCAGGTCGAACAGCTTTTCCTCCATCGGCTGCATGAAAATGTGGGCGCGCGGCGAGTAGATGTACTTGTAATGGCCGGAAATGATCGACATGCGGTTGGGCCCGACGTCGCAGGTTTCGGCGATGGCGTCGCGGTCGGCCGTTTCGCGGCCGTCGAAGAACGGCGTCAGGCTGGCGGCCTGCAGCGCGATCTTCGGCGTCAGGTGCTCCAGTTCCAGGACGGTCGGCAAGACGTCCTGCAGCCGGACCTGCGCGGCGATCCGTTTGCCGCGCGGAATGCCGGCGCCCAGCAGGATCAGCGGCACGTGCAACTGCTCCTGGTAAAGCGTGATGCCGTGCAGCACGCCCTGGTGTTCCAGAAATTCCTCGCCGTGGTCGGCCACGATGATCACCACGGTTTTGTCGAGCAGTTTTTCGGTTTCGAGGTAACGGACCAGGCGGCCGACCTGCCGGTCGGTGTAGCGGATTTCGTCGTCGTAGCGGCGCAGCAGGCAGGTCAGGGCCCGCTGGCTGACGGCCTTGTCGTCCGACATCAGAAAGTTGAGCGTGCCGCGGTCGCCGCCGGTCTGCCGGCAGAATTCGTCGTACTCGTCGACGTATTCCTTCGGCGGCTGGTAGGGCATGTGCGGGTCGAAGAGGTGCACGAAGGCGAAGAACGGCTTTTTGCCGTTCGCGCCGAGCCACTGGATGGCCTCGTCGACCGGCTTGTCGGCCGGCGCGTCCTCCTCCATCCAGAACGAATCGAATTTGCGGGCGAAGCCGAGGCTCTTGCCGACGTATTGGTGGGTGACGAACGCCGCGGACGCGAGGCCGGCTTCCTTCAGGTATTCGGGCAGGGTCGGCGTTTCGGGATGGATCGGCACGCCGACCAGCGCGGCGCCGTGCTGCGAACTGAGCAGGCCCGTGAACAGCGAGGCGTGCGACGGCGTCGTCCACGAGGACGGCGCCATGGCGTGCTCGAACAGCACGCCGCGGGCGGCCAGGGCGTCGATTTCGGGCGTCGTTTTCTTGGCGTAGCCGTAGCAGCTCAGGTGATCGGCCCGCAGGGTGTCGATCGAGATCAGCAGCACGTTCTTGGGCTTCGCCGACCCGGAACAATGCCAGCCGGCGAGGGCGGCGGCGAGGACGAGCAGCGGGAGCAGCAGCTTTTTCATGTCGGTCCATCCTTCGGAACCAAGGGAGGCGCCATGTTAACGGTGGCCCGCCCCGGCGGCAAGGTCGGTCGGGGGCGCGACAATCCGAGCCGAACCGGCCGGTTTTTGCCACGTTTTTGACTAGTTGCGGGGCCTTTGAAAATCGGTAATCTAGAGGGCAAACGTGCCAACAATCCATGAGGTAACGGTCATGACGGACAAACGAGCGGATTTAGCGGGACCTGGTATCGGTACGTATGAAGAAATCGAACGCGTTTTACCCACCGATTATCGTTCACTGTTGTCTCCGAAGGATACGCAGAAGGCGATTTACGCCGTCAAGCAGTACATCGAACGGAACCTCTGCAAGAAACTCGGCCTGATGATGGTGGAAGTGCCGCTGATCGTCGACGCCGAGAGCGGCGTCAACGATTACCTGGACCGCGACGGTTCGCGCGGGCCGGTGCAGTTCCACATCAACAACGACTACAACAAGAACCCGATCGAGGCGCAGGTCGTCCAGGCGGCGACCAAGTGGAAGCGCGTCGCGCTCAAACAATTCGACTGCAAGGTCGGCGAGGGCATCAACACCGATATGCGCGCCGTGCGCAAGGATTATTTCCTCGATCACGATCACAGCGCCTACGTCGATCAGTGGGACTGGGAGCGGGTCGTCACCGCCAAGCAGCGGAACCTCAAGTTCCTTAAGGAAATCGTTGGCAAGATCTGGAAGGTGATCGTCGGCGCCGAACGGTACGCGCAGCGGCTGTATCCGCAGTTGAAGGACCCGCGCTATCCGAACCTGCCCAAGGAACTGACGTTCCTGCACGCCGAGGAAATTCTGGCGATGTATCCCGACCTGCCGCGCAAGCAGCGCGAGACGGCGATCCTGCAGAAATACCCGGCGGTGTTCATCATCGGCATCGGCTGGACGCTGGAGGACGGCTATCCGCATGAGATGCGGGCCGCCGATTACGACGATTGGGTCACGCCGACGGCGAAGATCAAAGGCAAACAGATGCACGGCCTCAACGGCGACATCCTGGTCTGGAACCCGGTGACCAAGCGGCGGCACGAGCTGTCGTCGATGGGCATCCGCGTCACGGCGGATACGCTGCGGCAGCAGTTGGAAATCACCAACCAGCTCGACTTTCTCAAGCTGCCGTACCACCAGGCGATCGTGAACGGCGAAATCCCGCTGTCGATCGGCGGCGGCATCGGCCAGTCGCGCACGCTGATGTACCTCCTGCGCAAAGCCCATCTGGGCGAAGTCAGCGTGACCGTGTGGCCGAAAATCCTGAAGAAGATCTGCGCCGAGAAGAAGATCTTCGTGCTCGAATAAACAAACCGCGTTCCGGCCGGCGAGGGGCGACGCGCCCGTGCCGCCGTCCGGCCGCGATCGGTTCGGGACAGCGCACGAACATGACCGAAACCGCAACGACCGGACGGCCGCCGAGCCGCCCGGTTTCCTTCGCCGGCCGACTCGCCGGGCCCGCCCTGGTCGCCGCCCTCTGGCTGGTGCAGGGCAGTATTCTGTGGGGCAATTTCTACCTCGACGACTATTTTTATCTGCACCTGGCGCGCGCCGGCGCCGGCCCGTTCGCGCTGTTCGCCAAGGATTTGTGGTTCGGTATTTATTTCCGCCCTGGGTTTTTCCCGCTCTTCTGGCTGATTCACGCCTTTTTCGAGTGGAACGCCGCCGCCTATCTGGCGGTCAACCTGGCGCTGGTCACCGGCACCGTTCTGGCGTTTTTTGCGCTGGTCCGCCGCTGGTTCGACTCGACCGGTGTCGCCTTCTGGGCCGCGCTGCTGTTCGCGATTTCGCCGACCACGGCCGTCGGCGCGCACTTCGTCTGGAACATGACCGAGGTGCTCGGCCTGTTTCTGGCGATGCTCTCGCTGTTGCTGTTCTGGCATTGGTTGGAGAACAAGCGGCCCGGCTGGTTCGCCGCCGCGCTGGCGACGGCGCTCTGGGCGATGCTCTGCAAGGAAAATCTCGCGATCCTGCCGGCGGTCGCCTGGCTGGCGGCCCGGACGTTCCAGCGCCGCCGCGATCCGGCGGGCCGGGCCGGCCGCATGGCGTGGCGCTCGACCTGGCCGCTGTGGGCGGTGCTGGCGGTGTATCTCGTCTGGCGCACGGTCATGCTCAAAGGCTTCGGCGGCTACCTGCCGCTCGGCGACAAACTGATCGAACCGCGCGTGTTCGGCCCGCTCGCCCGGTTGCTGGCCCCCAATTTCCCGCTCGTGCCTTGGCTGCCGGCGTTGTGCCTGCTCGCGCTGATCGTTCTGCTCGGCGCGGCGCGTGAAAAACATCCATGGCGGATCTTCGGGCTGGGAGTGCTGGTCGCCGCGCTGGCCGCGGCCCCGATGGCGATCAACCTGCGCAACCCCGTCATGGCCTTGTTTCTGCCGCTGCGCTTCTTCTACGCGGTGATGCCCGGCTTGGCGATCGCGCTGGGTGCGGCGGCGGCGGTTTCGGGCCGGAAGAAGGTCGCGGCGGTCGTCCTGCTGGCGGCGCTCTGCGGCGGGCTGGCGGCGAACGCGGGCAAGCTCGCCTGGGATTTTTCGGCTTGGCAGAATCGGCGCGTCGCGGCGCTGCGCCTGCTGGGCTGGGTGGTCCGCAGCCAATACGGCGACGCTCCGGACGGCACCCTGTTCTATTATTGCCGCCCGCCCAACGATCATGCCCTGGATGCCGGGATCAAGTATTATTTCCCCGAGTACCGGGATCGCTACCTGTTCCTGTACTGCGCCGACCGCACGGAGGTGGTGGCGACGCCCGAGACCCTGGAAGCGACCGGCGTGCCGACCTATTTCGACCGGATGCTGCGCCGCAACCCGATCGAATACCGCGAGTGGCAATACGGCGTGGCGGGCGCCGACGAGAAAAAAGTCGCGCGCGACCAGGAGCGGGGCGAGAACGTCGTGCTGATCCAGTCGCCGTTTCCGGATGACGATCCGCTGAACCGGCAGTTTTTCCTGCAGGGCCGCCAGTTGCCTTTTGCGGCGCGGCGTTAGGACGCGCGGAGGAAAAATGAGGTCGATGCCGAAACGATTCGCCGCGATCGGGCTGCTGCTGATCGCGCTCGGCCTGGCCGGCGCGTGCGCGCCGAAAATCGCGCCGGTCGACGCCGCTGACGATCTGGCGGCCTACGCCGAAATCCTGCCGGAACAGGCGCCGGAGTCGGATCCGGCGGCGGTTTCGGCCGAGGCGCTGGCGGCGTTCGATTTTTCGCGTTCGCCGTTTCCGGGGGGCCAGGGCTGGTATTATTTCAACGGCCACCTGCTCGACCAGGAAAGCCGGCGGTGGACGATCATGTTCGCCATCCTGCCCGATTGGCAGGTGTTCGGCATCGTCGAACTGCCCGACCGACAGATCACCCTGCCGATCTACCGGCGGCAGCCCACGGTGACGCTGCTGGATGACCGTTCGCTGTCGGCCCGCGACCTGGCGACGTTGCGGCAACCGGAGGCGGGGCGGCTGCGGTACGAGTTCAAATTCGAGGACGCGCGCCTGCAACTCAACCTGACGCTGAGCGCGCTCAAGGCTCCGATCCGCGTCAACGGTCACGGCGAAATCACCATGGGCCACACGGGCACGAGCAGCTATTACCTGATCCCGTCGATGCGGATCGCGGGCGACGCCTTCTTCGGGAACCAGACCTACGAATTATCCGGCTTGGGCTGGATGGACCACCAGTGGGGTAAGTGGGATCTGCCGCAAATCCGGCGCTGGCACTGGCACGCCATCCATCTGTCCAACGGCGGCGAACTGATGGTATTCGAAATCCTCAACCGGGATCCGGCGAAAAACGAAATGCTGTGCGATTACATCAAACCCGACGGCGGGTTGCTCGCGCGTGAGCCCTGCAAAACCAAAATCCTGCAAACCTGGGCGAGCCCACGCACCGGCAAGACCTGGGCGGCGGCCTGGCGGATCGAAATGCCGATGGAAAAAGCCGAACTGACGCTGATCCCCGATTCGCTCGATCGCGAAATCAACCCGGTGATTTACGAGGGCGGCTGCCACGTCCGCGGCACGTTCCGGGGCGAGCCGGTCGTCGGCCGCTCGTTCTACGAGGAATACCAGAAATAGCTTACATCGACAGGTAACCGAGGCTGCGCAGCACCCGCTGCTGCTCCGGCGTCATCACCGCCGCTTCGGTCGACAGGCCCGCGCCGGGCCGGTTCAGGTGCAGCACCGGATAGGCGCGAATCCAGACGTAATCGCCCGCCGGCGGCTCGGCCGGCTGCCAGCGATCCTCGAACGCCTCGAATTCGAACGGCGAATCGGACCAGGCCTCGCGGTCGGGACCGGCCAGCAGCTTGACCGCGCCGCGGTTCTCGTTTCCTTCCACGTCGAAGCGCAGCGCCGGGTCGGGCTTTTCCACGATGATCAGAAAACCCTCGCCCTTTTTCGTCGGATCCAGGCGGATGTCGATGCCGTCCGCCTGCTGCTTGAACGCCTCGGGAACCTGGACCAGGCGGCCGCCGGAAAGCTCGAACTGCCGGTTGATCGGCCGCACCTGGACCACCTTGGCGCCCGGCGGCAACTCGGCGTGCAGAAACAGCGGCCGGGCGCTTTTTGTCAGGGAATAGTCGATTTCGTAGGCCGTGCCGCGGCCGTACCAGCCGCTCTTTTCCGCCAGCGCCAGCAGGTCCGCGACCACCTCCGGGTTTTTCGTCCAGAGATCGATGGTTTCGCCTTTTTTGATGTTGACCAGCTTCGGCGTCATTTTCATATCGATGATGCGGTACGGCGGCGGCAGGATCAGCTTGTCGTCGCCGCGGATGATCGCGATTTCCTGGTAACCCATGTTGCCGGTTTCGCAGCCCACCCAAGACACGCCCGGTTTGCCGGCCAGCAGCGGTTGCAGGCTCGGCAGATCGGTGGGGAAGGAATTCAGGCCGACCGCTTCCAGGATCGTCGCCGGCAGCTGAATCGTGTTGACCACCTGGGCGACCGTGGTGTTCCGGCCGGCGCTTCGCGGCCATTTCAGCAGCAGCGGCACGCGGATTTCCGCCTCCTGCATCGAGATGCCGTGCGTGGCGCCTTCGCCCTTGCCCAGCAGTTCGCCGTGATCGGCGGTCACCACGATCAACGTGTCGTCGTAGCGCCCGCTTTGCTTCATGGCGTCGAAGAGGCGGCCCAATTCGCGGTCGACCAGCGCGATGCCGCTGTCGTAAAGGTCCTTGTAGCACTCGAACTTTTTCCAATCCTGTTGCAGGCCGGCGGTGAGCAGTTGGCCGACGTTGACCGGACCGCGGCAATCGGGTTTGGCGAATTGTTCGACGGGCGCGTCGGGGCGGCCGTAGGGATAGTGCACGTCGAAGTAGTGCAGGAACAGGAACGTCGGCTTTTCGGCCGGTTGCCGGTTCAGCCAGTCGATCGCCTTGCCGGTGACCTTGGGCGCGGGGCTTTCCTGCTCGTAGTCAAAGGTGTCGAAGCCGCGGCTCATGCCGTGGGTCTGGCTCAGGAAGGAATGGGTGGTGAAGGCGGCGGTGGCGAAGCCGTTGGCCTGCAGGGATTCGGAGACGAAGGGCATTTCGGCGCGCACGACGCTGCCCAGCAGGATCGCGCCGTGGGCCGAGGACATGCGGCCGGTCAGCAGGCCGGCGTGGGCGGGGAGGGTCCAGTTGGCCGAGCTGTAAACGCGGTCGAAACGGATGGCGTCCTGCGCGAAGGCGTCCAGGCGCGGCGAGGTCGGGCGCGGATAGCCGTAAACGCCGAGGTGATCCGGCCGCAGCGAGTCGATGCTGATCAGCACGACGTGGCGCACCGGCGGCAACGGCACCGGCCGGTAGGCCTGCTGTTTGGCGCAGGCCGGGCCGAGCAGGGAAAGCAGCAGGACGATCCAGAGTCGATTCAGGCGCATGTCGATATCCCGGTACGTCGTTGAACCAAGGGCCCTATACTAGACTAATCATTTCCCGGTGAAAAACGCCCCGGCGTGAATATTCGCGAGTGTCAGGTTTTGGAACCGCGACCACGAGGGATTTCTAGTAAACGCAATTGTGGGTCAGCATGGCCATTGCGTTTGGCCACACCATAATAGGAATTTTCCTCCACATCTTCATTGCCCCATTGGCTCCATCCTTGGCGACGAAAACGTGCGAATAGCTCCAAATACGGACCGGGAGAACAAGATTCGATTAGATCGTAGATTTCATCCGGCTTGCGGGAGTGTTCCCGCTTTTTGGTGCAAAAAAGATTGACTTGAGTCCGGCCTGGGGGAAGGGTTCGCATTCTACCACGGACGCCAAAAAGTACCAATTCGGTGACATTCCTGAAATAAAATCCGACCCCACGCCCGTCAGGTCCACCATCCTTGCGAATTTTATACCAAACCAAATTGGATTTATATGTAAAACCCCAGGCTTCCATAACTTTCAAACCCTCTTGAAGTAGCGCGTTGGGTACCCATAAATATAAATGTGATTTTGCCGCCGCCAATTTGGCGACAGGCAATTCCAGAATTTCTTTCAACTCCATTGTCGGATATCTTAATAATCTTCTGTGTTCGGGCGCCATTTTCCCGGTTCGATTTTGAAACTGCCATGGCGGATCGGCTAAAATTGTCGAATATTGTCCAGTTCTTTTTGCAAGAAGATCTTCCGAGGGATTTGGGGTGGTGAGATTATAAATTTTCGGTGCCATTTATCTCTCCCTAGCGTCTAAGCAATAATGACATTTCTTGGAATGCCTATTAACAGCAAGGGGCATGGATTGCCAACACCGCGTTGAACCCGATCCTCTAGTTTTCGCCAATGTGTTGTTGCTTCCCCGAATTTGTCCGAAACAAATGCATGTGCCCATCCAGCTTCGAAAGAACCTTCTGCCTGTTCTTTCTGTTTGATAATCTTTTTTTGACGATCGGTGGGAGTGTAATATTGAGAAAGATCATTTATTTTAGAAATTTTTTTCTGTATAGCGAATCTTTTGACAACTTCACGTAGAGAATCCTGAAGTGTAGAACCTCTTGTGATAATGGCTCCAATTGATATGGCACCATCGGCATGAAGACGTTTGAAATTTTCTAAATCGCGGTCGAAAAATGGATCTTTATTATTCCACTCAATCTCCAGAGCAAAGGTGCCAGTCTCAAAATGTTTGACATGATCAATTTGATGCGAAATCGACTCCCTTTCTTTTCCGTCAATAATTTTCTTAATCTCGAAATTATGTTTCATCCAGCCAGATGCGGCCAATTCATGTCTCATTCGTTGTGTTAATTCACCCTCACCGCCTCCTCCCCGGATTAACTCCTCTGGTGGTATTTTTATTCCAAGAAGCACTTTTTCTATTTCTGTCACAGCAGCGGCCATATCATGCATCAGAATCGCTTCTGCATGGTGAAGTGTTACAATTTGAAAACCTTTGCTTCTTGCCTTTTCAAACATTTCCATTTTCCCAAAAGGGTTTAATGACTTTTTACCTCAACTATTTAGAAGACACCCAACATTGAAATAAAAATAGCATAGACGATTTGAAGTGCAAGGTGAAAAGGTCATTGTTTTCTAATCGGGCAGATCGCGGTCGCGGGCCGCCTGCCGCAGGCTTTCCTCGCCGGTGTAGTCGACCAGCGGCAGCAGCGCGACCCGGCCGTCGATCTGGCGCAGGAAATAGATTTCGCGGCCCGGAAAGGCCTTCGCGGCCAGGTCCACGTCGACGGGCACGCCTTGCGTTTGCAAAAACAGCACCTCGTCGGAAAGGTCGGGTTCGGGCAGCGGCAACCCGTAAACCGAGCAGCGTTCGTGGCCGATCCACGGGAGCTTGGCGGCGAAGACGACGGCGTTTTTCAACTCCATTTCCCTGGCCAGTCGCGGCAATTCGCCGCCCGCCAGGGCGGCGCGGTACAGGGCGCCCAACTGCGACGGCCAGAACGTGGTCGCGGCCAGCAGCGGCAGGCAGAGCCAGGCCCACGACGGCAGCCGGAAACGCGCGGTCAGTCGTCGCCAACCGGCCGCCAGAAAGACGATCAGCACGGCCCCGGAGGTGTGATGAAGCAGCGGGCCGGTATCGGATAGCCCCGGCCAGAAATAGAAAAAGAGGACGGCGAAGTTGAGCACCACTCCCGACAACACGGCCAGCCTGGCGATCGAGTCGCGCCGCAACCGCGCGCCGTAAATCGCCAGCGCCAGGCCGCCGGGCAGGCCGAGCAGAAACCAGTCCAGCCGCACCAGGTTGTAGAGCGTGAACCGCAACCCGAGCCACGGCGTGTGGCGCGTTTCGATCGCCGCGCCGAAACTGAACGGCGAGGCGACCTGTACGCCCAGGTAGCCCCACCAATAAGCCTGGTAGTTCGTCCAGAACGGATGCCCCCAGAGCTTCCATTGCAGCAACAGCAACGGCCCCAGAGTCAGCGCCGCGCCGAGCGCCGCCGCGCCGATCAGCGCCAGCCGGTTCGGCCGCCGCCACCAGGTGGCCACGAGGTAGGCCAGCGGCCCGAGGCCCATGATTCCCGGTTCGTACTGGCGGATCCACAGCGCCGCGCCGAAAACCAGGCTCGTTAAAAAAACGTGGACGAAGCGCCCGGAATCGGCGGCGACCAGCGCGAGGTAAATTCCCAGGAGAGTGAGTGCCGTGGCCGTGTTCTGCGACAGCAGCGTGGCGCCGGTGGAAAGCAGCAGCGGACTGCAGGCCGCGAAAAACGCCGCGTAGCGCGCGGTGTCCTCGTCGAACAACCGGCGCGCCAGCAAAAAGATCAGCAGGACGATCAGCGCGGTGAAGAGCGGCCCGGTCAGGCCCATCGATCCCAGGTGCTCGGCGGCGGCCAGGATCGCCGGGTGGCCGTAGCTGTATTGGCTGAACCAATGCCCGCGGTAACTGCCGAGGAAGATGTAGTCGAAGGCTTTGCGGTTGGGCGGCGGCGGCGCGGTGAGCCGGCCCGCGGCGAGGGTCCGGGCCTCGAAACGATAGGCCGCCTCGTCATCGACGATCGGCTGGCTTTGCAGCACGAACAAGCGGATGGCCCCGGCCAACAAGGCGGCCGCGACGACCGGCAACAGCCAGACGAGGCGACGGGGCTGCGGCGCGGCGGTTTGGCGATCGCGCAACAGGAACAGCAGGCCGAACGCGGCCAGCGTGACCAGCGCGGCGAACAGAACCCAAAGCCATTCGCCGGCGGGCATCGCGAAGCGCCAGTCGACGTTGCCGGAGCGGCCGTAACGCCGCGCGGCGGCGAACGGCCCGCACCAACGGTTGCCGAGCCAATAAGCGGCGACACCGCCGAGGGCGACGAGCGGCGAGGCGAGGACGGCCAGGTTTTTTTTCATCGGTGCGACCCCGCCATGGGGAGAATCATTCGCCGATGCGCAGCCACGCGAGGTGCGCGATCCGGCCGTCCGGCAGCCGGATTTCACCGCTCAGGGTGTTGGGGTCCGTCAGCTTCAGGCGGTAGACGATGGTGTTCTGGTCGTAGGTCAGTTCAAACGACAACTCGCCGGCGGCCCATTGCGCGCCGGCCAGCGATTGGCGGCCCGCGTTGGTGACCGGGCTGATGCTCGCCCGTTTTTCGTCGAGCAGTTTGATTTGATACAAGTCGTTGTCGCCGCGGCCCGGCCAGTATTCCTTCCAGGTGCCGTTCAACTGTTTCGCCGCGATCCGGCGCCCTTTCGGCGCGGGGCCGACGCGATTCCAGGCGATCCGCCGATTGACGCCGTCGGGCATGGTGACGATGCCGATCAGCCGGTTGGCGCTGTCCTGAAACAATTCGTAGCCGAGCGTGCTCTGGCTGAAACGCAACACGAAAGCCAGCCGGCGGCCGTTCCACTCGATCAGTTCGAACCCTTGTTTTTCGATGTTCGACAGGGTTTCCAGCGTGAGGCGGTCGCCGTCGAGGCGAATCCGGTAGGCGTCGCGCTCCTGCCGGTCGGGCCACTCCTCTTCCCAGTTGCCCGCCCAGTCGGCGAGGTCCACCGCCTTGCCGGCGAGATCCGTTTCCACCGTCTGGCGCGATTCCGCGGGCGTGTAGGCAGAACCTTCCTTGATCCACTGGATTTGATTGACGCGGCCCTCGGCGGAGCGGACGGTGCCGTTAAGCACCTCGCCGGTGTCGTCGATCCGCAGGATGTAGTAGATCGGCCGGCTGTCGATGTAGTTGGTGAATTGCAGGGTTTTACCGTCCCAGCGCAAATCCGCCAGCACTTGCTGGCCCGCGTTGGTCAACGGGTCGATTTGAATGGTGTAGCCGTCGTTGAGCAGGTTGATGCGGAACTTGTCCTGTTCCTCGGCCTCGGGCCATTGCTCGGTCCAAACCCCGGCCCAAGCCGCCACCTTGGTCTCGTTGTCGAGCCCTTCCTCGGCGACCCGGCGCGGCCCGACGGAGCCGCAGCCGACCGCCAGCAACAGCACGAGCAACGCCGGCAGCGGCCACCACCGTCCGAACGAACGGGAAGGGCTATTCCACCTTGTACCAGCGAACCGTTTCATCGAAATTCCTCTTGCCGCCGGTGACCTTGCCCGAGAGCACGCCGTCACTGATCAGCACCAGGTCGTAATAAATCGCGCTGCCGTCCAGGTCCACGAAAAACGAGAGCCTTTTGTATTGGAACGCGACGTTGCGGATTTGTTGCTTTTCCGGATTGGTGACGGCCGTCACCGCGACGTTTTCGCCGGTCACCGTGATCCGGTAGCGATCCTTGGTCGGCATGCCGGGCCATTCCTCTTCCCAGACGCCGGGCAGTTTGGCCAGATCCTTGGCGGGCGTCGCCAGCGGGCTGGTCGTGGCGCAGGCGGCGCCGAGCGTCAACAAGGCGATCAACACGAACGCGAGTCCGAAGCGTTTCATTTTCCCTTACCCCGTGGACAAACTGCCTTCTTTTACCACATGGACAGGCGATGACAAGGACAACTATAATTCAACCCACTTAAAACGGGTGTGACGATGCGAAAAACGGTGCTGCTTTTTCTGTTCTTCCTGCTGATTTTGGGGATTTTCCGCGCGTTGACCCCCCAACTGGGCATCGTCGACGATGCCTGGATCACCTACACCTACGCCCGCAATCTGGCCGCCGGTCACGGCATCGTCTTCAATCCCGGCGAGCGCGTCGAGGGTTGCACCGCGTTTCTGCACATGGTGCTTTTGGCCCCGTTTTCCCTGGTGACGGAGCGCCTGGATCAGGTCGCCACGACGTTCAATATTCTTGCCTGGGCCCTGGTGGCGTTGCTGACGTGGTTCTTCATCCGGCGGCGTGACGGCGGACCGACCGGAGTGCTGGGCTTGTTCGCCGTCGCGTTCGTGCTGATCGGTTTTTCCGGTCTGGCCTGGGCGTATTCGGGCATGGAAATGTCGCTGGTGGCGCTGGCCTGGATCGGCGCGGTGCGCTTGCATTTGTGGGAGCGCGAAACCGGCCGCCTGCCGTGGCTGACCGCGCTGGTGACGGTCATGGCCGGCTTGTTGCGCCCCGACGGTATTTTGCTGGCGATTCCGCTGGCTTTGAGCATCTGGTGGGAGCAGCCGAAAAAATTCGCCTGGGGCAAGGCGATCGTCTATAGCGCGATCGTGCTGGGGCTCTTCGGCGGCTACTGGCTGTGGCGCTGGCATTATTTCGGCTACCCGCTGCCCAACACCTTTTACGCCAAGGTGACGAAAGTCAGCGCGTCCCTCACCTGGACCGGTGTCCTGTACCTGATGCGCTGGTTCTTCGGCATGGTGGTGCCGCTGCTGGGGCTGGTCGCGCTGTTGTACGCGCGCCGCGAGCGCCCGGCGCCGCGCTGGGTGAAGGTGATGCTGGGGCTGGTGACGACATCGATTGTCTATTGCCTGCTGGTCGGCGCGGACTTTTTCTCCTATCACCGGTTCTTACTGCCGTCCTACGCGCCGATGGTGCTGGTCGCCTGGTGGTACGGCGTGGCGGCGTTGGCCAAGCGGCGGCGCTTGCACGGTCCGAGCGGCTATTCGCGGCGGATCAAACTGGTGACGGCGTTTTTCCTGCTCGGGTTGTTCAACCTGATCTACTTCATCGGCCGCTATCCGCCACAGGGTCTGGTGCACGGGTTCGTCGTGCTCAACACGAAAGACTGGGCCTACGTGGCCGCGCTGCTCGGCCGCCATACGCCGCCCGACGCGAAAATCGCCACCGTGCCGATCGGCGCGATGGGTTACTTCTCGCACCGTTACATTCTCGACCTGGTCGGGCTGACCGACGTGCACATCGCCCACGCCCAGGTGCCGACCGGCAAGGCGATCACCGGCCATGAAAAATACGACATCGACTACGTCATGGAACGCCGGCCGGAATTGATCTTTTCCTGGCCCGGCTTGATGCCGGAAGGCGACGCCGGGCTGATCAAATGGGTGATGTCGAACATCGGGGCCGAGGCGCAGAAAAAGCTGATGATCGACCCGCGTACGGCGCGGGAATATCAGTTCGTGTGGCTGCTCACCGACGACGACCGGCCGATCCGGCGCGGTTCGGTCGAACGCTGGCAGGGCCTGAAAGCCGGGTACTGGACGGCGCAAGAGCCCGCTCATGGGGTCATCGGCCTGATCCGCCGTGACCTGCTCGGCCAACCGGGCTATGAATCCTTCCTGCCGCTGGAAAAAGCCGACGCCGATTGGCTCTGGGGAACTTTTACCCTCACCACCCTCGAGGAATTCCATCGCCGGATTTTCGCGTTGCAGCACGGGAAGGGCAAATAAAATCAAGCACGAAAAATCAGCGACGATGCCGGGTCACTTCCCCGCCGCCCCCGGCCCGGTCATCGGCACGAACAGGACGGGCAGGATGCTGTGGCGCTCGACGCCCCGGTCGGTCTTGGTCAGCAGAAGCAGTTCCTGCGAATTCTTGCCGACGGGGATGACCATCCGGCCGCCGACCTTGAGTTGATCCACCAGCGGCTGCGGCACGTGATCCGGCGCGGCGGTGACGATCACCGCGTCGAACGGCGCCTCGGCCGGCCAACCTTGATAGCCGTCGCCGCATTTGACGTGAATATTTTTATAGCCCTGGCCGCGCAGTCGTTCGTCGGCCTGGGTCGCCAGGTCGCAGATAATCTCGATGGAAAAGACGTCATGGGCGATCTCGGCGAGCACCGCCGCCTGGTAACCCGAGCCGGTGCCGATTTCCAGCACTTTTTCGCCGCCTTTCAAAGCCAGCGCCTGGGTCATGAAGCCGACGATGAACGGTTGGCTGATGGTCTGTTCGTGGCCGATCGGCAGGGGCTCGTCGCGATAGGCCAGCGACCGCATGGCTTCGGGCACGAAAAGGTGGCGCGGTACCTTGCCGAGCGCCGCGAGCACCTTGGCGTCGGTGACTCCCTGGGCTTTGACGGCCGCGACCAGCTTGGCGCGCTGAACGTCCCAATCGGCGGCCACGCAGGCAACGGCGAAGGCGAGCAGAACGGCGAATGCCAGGCGAATGGAGCGCATGATTCTCCCTCCCGTGGTGAGATTTTTCTTCGCTTCGCCCGTTTTACAAAAAATCGTCCGGCGAGTGAAATTAATAATTGACATCGATGAAAAAGGCGGCATTCTGGTTCAGCTTAAACACAAAAAAGCGCCACGGGAGAACGCTGGCATGACCCACGGAATCGAGCTGATCAACGTATTGAAATGCAACCGAAATCTCTCTACCGGGACCCTGGTCGGGGAAGTCATTCGCCGAGGGGAAGGGCTGCTGACCAATTCCGGCGCTATCGTCGTGCGCACCGGCCAATACACCGGCCGCTCGCCGCGCGACAAGTTCATCGTCGAGGATCGTTCCACCAAGGACAAGGTTTGGTGGAGCCCCGACAACCAGCCGTTGAACCCGGATGCCTTTGCCCGGCTCGAATCGAAGGTGCGCGCCTATTATCAGGGCCGCGAGCTTTACGCGCAGGATTGCTACGTCGGCGCCGATCCGTACTACCGCCTGCCGATCCGCATCATCACCGAAACCGCCTGGGCCAGCCTGTTCGCGCGCAGCCTGTTCATCCGCGAAACCGATCCGGAAAAACTGGCGGCCTTCGTTCCGGAGTTCACGCTGTTGCACGCGCCGAATTTCCAGGCCGTGCCCGAACAGGACGGCACGCGTTCCGAGGCCTTCGTCGTGGCGAATTTCGCCGCGAAAAAAATCCTCATCGGCGGTACTTCCTACGCGGGCGAGATCAAAAAATCGATTTTCACGCTGATGAATTACCTCTTGCCGCAGAAAAAGATCCTCAGCATGCACTGCTCGGCGAACATCGGCGAAGGCGGCGACGTCGCGCTGTTCTTCGGCCTGTCGGGCACGGGCAAGACCTCGTTGTCGGCCGATCCGAAGCGGCGGCTGATCGGCGATGACGAACACGGCTGGGGCCCGCATGGCGTCTTCAATTTCGAGGGCGGCTGTTATGCGAAGGTGATCAACCTGTCGCCGACCGCCGAACCGGTCATCTGGGATTGCGTCCACAGCTTCGGCACCGTCCTGGAAAACGTCGTGATCGATCCGGAAACGCGGGCGATCAACCTGGATGACGGCTCCCTGACGCTCAACACCCGCGCCGGCTACCCGATCACGCTGATTTCCAACGCCGCCCCGGACGGCTGCGGCGACCACCCGACCAACATCGTCATGCTGACGGCCGACGCGTTCGGCGTGATGCCGCCCATCGCCAAAATGACCTCGGCTCAGGCCATGTACCATTTCATTTCCGGTTACACCGCCAAGGTCGCCGGCACCGAACGCGGCGTTTCCGAACCGAAAGCCACGTTCTCGGCCTGTTTCGGTGCGCCGTTCATGGCGCTGCGGCCGACCGTCTACGCCGATCTGCTCGGCCGGAAGATCGCCCGGCACAAGGTGAATTGCTGGTTGATCAACACCGGCTGGACGGGCGGTCCGTACGGGCAGGGCCACCGGATGCCCATCGGCCACACCCGCGCCATGGTACACGCGGCGCTGTCCGGCGCGCTGAACACGGTGCCGATGCGCCCCGACCCGATTTTCCAGGTGCTCGTGCCGGAATCCTGTCCCGAGGTGCCCGGCGAATTGCTCACCGCGCGCCAGACCTGGAAGAACAAAAAGGCCTACGACGCCCAGGCGGTGAAACTGGCCGGCTTGTTCGCCGAGAATTTCAAGAAATTCGACTCGTACGCGAGCAAGGAGATCAAAGCCGCCGCGCCGCGCGTTTAGAAAAATCCCTCACCCCCGCTGCGCGACCCCTCTCCCATGCAAGGGCGAGGTGCGAAACTGCTTTCCCTTCCCCCTTCGTGGGAGAAGGGTTGGGGATGAGGGGCTTCTTACCTAATCTTCCTTCGGCCAGACGAAGTAATCGACCTTCTTGCCGGTGCGCACGTCGATTTTTTTCACTTTCCAACGGCGCTCGTCGGGGTAGATCGTCACAAGCAGGTAGTGGTGCTGGCCGGTCAGCAGCGTGCCGCCGCCGCCTCCGGCGATGTAAAAGACCGCGCCGTCCTGGCGGCGCTTGGCGTACAGGTGTTCGTGGCCGCTGAACACCGCGTCGGCTCCCAGCGAGGTCAGCAGGCGGCCGATTTCCGGCTTTTCGGGTTCGTACTTTTGGCCCGGATCGCGTTGGCGGTAGTAGTCGGAACGATAGGGCGGCCGGTGAACGAAGAAAAACAAGAGCGGTTTGGTGCCGTCGGGTTTTTGCCAGGGTTTGGATTGGAGCCAGGCGGTCTGTTCATCGCCCAGCGACCAGTCGACGACCTGATTGAGCGGTTCGCTGTCGAGCAGCACCAGCGACACTCCTGCTTCCTGCACCACGCGGTGGCGATCGCCGAAGCGCGCGGCGAAGCCGGCGGCCATTTCGGGCGATTCGCCGTCGTGATTGCCGGGAATGGCGTACAACGTCTGGCCGGCGTCGCGCAAGGGTTTGACCAGCCGGTCGAACTGCTCCCACTTTTGCGGGCCGACGCCGTAGATCAGATCGCCGATCAGCACCACGAAGCGCGCCCGGCTCGCCGCGATCTGCCGCACGATCAGCGACGACACCGCGCGGTAATCGGCGTCGCCCGGCTGCTGCAAATCGCCGACGACGGCGAACGAGTAGTGCGGCCCGTCGGCGCAGGCCGCCGTCAGGCCGGCGACCGACGCCAACAGCAAAAACAGCCAACGAGACGGGCGGCGGCGAATCATTCGCGGCGAATCCTTTCGGCGCTGGTTCGGTCGCAGTATAACCATTTTTCGTTTTCCGGCCCATCGGCGAGGCGAAATATCGTTTGACCCCGCGGCCGCGCGGCCCTTAACATTGTCGTTGCCTTCACCGGAGCACAACATGCCCGAACGGAAGTTGCGCGCGGCGATGATCGGAGTCGGCGACATCACCCTGCTGCATTACCCGGCCTATCGCGATTGCCCGGACGTCGAACTGGCACTGCTTTGCGACGTCGACGAAAACCTGCTGGCGCGGCGGCGCGCCGAATGGGGCGTCACGCGCACCACGACCGATTACCGGGCGGTGCTGCAAGACCCGACGATCGATCTGGTCGAGGTGAACACGCCGCATCACCTGCACAAAAAATTCGTGCTCGAGGCGCTGGCGGCGGGCAAGCACGTCGCCTGCCAGAAGCCGCTGGCGACCAGCCTCGCCGAGGCCGAGGAGATGGCGGCGGCGGCGCGGCGCGGCCCGGGGCGCTTTCGCGTGCTGGAAAATTTCGTTTTTTATCCGCCCTACGTCAAAGCCAAGGAACTGCTCGAAGCCGGCGAGATCGGCGAGGTGCTGACGATCCGTTTCAAGCTGGGCACGGGGTTGTTCGGCTCGCGCTGGGTGCCGCTCAAGTCGGAGTTGTGGCATCTGCTCGAGTACGAACAGGGCCGCGGCCAGGCTATCTTCGACGACGGTTACCACAAGCTGTCGACCGCCATCCATTTCCTCGGCGCGATCGAGGCGGTCAAGGCGTTCGTCGATTGTTCCTTCGCCTACGTGGACGAGCCGGCGCAGATCCTCTGGTGCTACCGGGATAAAAGGGCGCTGGGCAGCTTCGACATCGCGTTTCAGCCCAACCTGTACACCCGCTCCAAGTACTTTCCCGCCGACGAACGCATCGACATCGTCGGCACGAAGGGCCTGATCCAGTTGACCCGCTGCACCGCGCAGATCCTGGACGAGCCGGCGTTGATCCTCTACCGCGACGGCCGCCGGACGCTGTTCGACGAACTGGAAACCGATTGGCAGGCGAGTTTCACGGCGGGCATCCGCGACTTCCCGCGCGCCATCCGCGAAAACCGCGATACCCTGCTGACCGGCGAACGCGCCGTCGAGATCCTGCGCTTCGCCTTCGCGATCATCGTCGCCGGCCGCCTGGGGCGCGAGGTCCGGCCCGCGGAAGTCACCGACGACCTGGTGCGGGAGGCGGTTCATGGCTAGGCGGCTAACGTGGCGGGAGCGCGGTTTGCGGGCGATGTTCCGAGTCGTCCTGGCGTTGCTGCGGCTCGTCGTGCGGTTGCCGCGCGGCGCCTTACTGGCGCTGCTGGACGCCGCCGAACGGCTCGTCCGGATAACGACCGCAAACCCCGAGGCGGTGCGGCAGATCGACGATTTGCGCGGCGTGATTCGCGACCTCCCGCCAGGCGGTGAAGCCCTGCGCCGGATTCTCGTCGAGGGCCGCGACGCGCAAATCCTTTCCGTTATGATGGGCGCCTGGCGCCATCACCGCGGCGGCGTCCCCGATCCGGTCGCTTCGTACGCCGAAAGCAAGGTCGTTGAAAGTCACCGGCGCGAGGCGCCCGCCCGCATCGCCCTGGTCGGCGAGGCGCCGGAATTCGAGTTCCTGCGCGAGGCTTATCGGGGCCGTCCGGATTGCCGTCTGGTGGACTCGCCGGCCTCGGCCGACGGCCTGGAAATCGTGTTGGACGGGCCGGAAGCCCTGGCCCTGGCGGCGGCCTCCCTGGCGCGCGGCGCGGCGGTTTCGCTGCACCTTGGCGCGGCGACAACCGCGACGGCCTGGCGGCAGTTGACCGACGCGGCGGCGCGGGGCGGCGGGCTGCCGCGCATCTACGATTCGTATTTTTATTATCCGCCGCTGCAAAAGCTCAAGGAACTGGTGACAGCGGGAGCGATCGGCGAACCGACGATGCTGCGGATCCGGGCGACCCTGGGCGGCCCGGGAGCGGCGAAACAACTCGATCCGCCGTTCGGCGAGCAACCCTTGCGGCACCCGGCGTTCGACCGTTTTCTGCTGCTGACCTTCTTGGGCGGCCCGGCGGCGAGCCTGACCGCTTATCTGCAGCCGATGGACGCCGCGCGCGGCGGGCAGGGGTTGATCGCCTGCCGGTTCGCGGCGCCGGGAAGATTGGGTTTGCTGGAATGCGCCTATGCGCCCGAATTGTACGTCCGGTCCGATTATTTTCCCCACGATCTGGAAATCGAATACACCGGCACCGACGGTTTTCTGCGGTTGCGGCGCGGCATGGCCGAACGAACCCAGGAGCCGCCGCTCATTGCCCGGATCGGTAAAACCATGCAGGTATACGGGATGGAAACCGGAATGCGGGATGATTGGGCGGTCGTCTACAAGAACGCCGCGGCGGAAATGGTCGGCCTGACCGGCGGACGGTCGGTCGTTCATCTGCCGTCCGCCGCCGTGGTCTCCGCCTTGAATCTGCGCGAACGGGTTTACGATGCGGCGCGCGCCGCGCGACCGATCGAAATATTTTAATGGGGAATGCGAGAGGGCGAATGGGAAATGAAGAAAAGGGATCGCCAACCAACCCGTCATGCCGAACTTGTTTCGGCATTCATGGATGAGACCCTGAAACAAGTTCAGGGTGACAGTCAGATTGGCGTTCAGGGTGATGGGTAAAACGGAATTCGAGGTGACGACGCCGTGTATACGCCGCGCTACGACGAAAAAGCCAATGTCCTTTTTTTCGCCGAATCCACCGATGGATCGAGTGAAATTCCCTTGGACGGGCAAGGTGTTTTCGTCTGCGGTTCGCTGCAAAATCCGCGGAAAATGACGAAATTACTGGGGCGCGAAGCGACGTTCGCGCCGGCGATCGTGTTCGGCTTCCGTCATGAAATTCTGGAGATCGATGGCTGTTCCATTCCCTTCATGCTGTCGTCTCCCGAAACGCCCGGTTGCGTGTTGACCGGGATTGCCTGGTTGGCGTTGTCCGGCGAGGAACTGGGCCGCATCGCGGAAATCGAACTGGCGGGCAACTTCCGCCGGAAGATATTATTGACATCCCATCTCGGCAATAAAGAGTTACAAATAACCAGTTTTACTCGCCGATAGAAATGTGATATACCCACTTTTTTTTCGGGGTAGAGCGCCTCCCGCTCTAGGGGTTATCTTGTATTATTTTCCGTAGGGGTTTTGGTCATGAAAATCCGGAACCTGGTTATCATACTATTGTTGTGTCTGGTGCTGTCCGTTCTTGCCGACGCTTGCGAGAACGGCAAGAACGACCAGGACAATGATGACGACGATGATTCCAACTCCGGCGACGATTCGGGTGACGGTACGAACGGCGATGACGGCGGCGCGTTCGAACTGGACGGCGTCTCGATCATCGGCCGGACGACGGACGCCGAAGGCTTTGTCGAGTTCACGGTGGACGGCCAGGGCACGCTTGGCTTGTACGTCCTGGACGAAGGCCAGACCGACCGGCTGTTGCCGGGAATCAAAGTGTATTTGATCACCAAGGACGGGCAGGCCGCGATCCTGGCGCTGGACGAGACGGGCGTCTACCTGCCGTTTCTGGCCGACGTGGCGACGTTGGCGAACGTCGAGACGAAACGCGCTTCGACGATGATGGCCGGGGTGTTCAATCAGGAATACCTGTTGGGGTTGCCGCGCAATTTCGCCGCTTCGGTCAACGAGCCGATGGTGATCAGCGCGCGGATCGCGCCCGATCTGTTGCGCGTCCTGCTGATTTTCTTTTTCGAATCGGCGGGCACCGAAACCCTGGCGGGATTGGAAACCAAGGTCGGTTCCCTGGCGAATCAGGCGACGACCGCGAAAATCATTCAGCTCGCCCTGTTCACCGACCCGGAGACGGCCACCGCGGCGGTGCCGGTGACCTTGGCGGTTTACGATCGTTCGCATCCGGATTTCGCCAAGTTCCTGCCGACCCTCTACCAGGGGAATTGCTATCCGACCGACAGCTCGTTCGAACTGTATACGAGCAACGATCCCCTGGCGAACAGTTCGCCGGCTTCCTTTTTCTTTGTGCTGGCCAAACCCAAGCAATTGCCAGACGTGTCCGGTAACGTCGATTTGCTCGTCGAGGTGCTCGATGCCGTGTCCGACGCGCCGATCGGCGGCGCCCGTTTGACGTTGTCGCCGGTCGGGCTGGTCGCCTACACCAATTCGGCGGGCCAGCACCCCTTCGCCGATCTGCCGCTTTGCGCCGGGCGGGAAGGGAGCGGCTTTTATCTGCGCATTTCGAAATTCGGTTACTACCCGGCGCAATTCGTGCTCGACGCCCTGACGCCGGAAGTTCTGAACACGGTGACTTTCCGCCTCAGCCCGATTACGGCGGGCGAGGTCGAGCCGACCTGGATCAATATCCCGGCCGGCAGCTACTCGATGGGCTGCTCGCCGAACGACGAGTTGTGCGACGCCGACGAGTTTCCGGCGCACACCGTGCAACTGGCCGGATTTCAACTGACCGAAACCGAGATCACCCAGCAGCAGTACTCACAGGTCGTCGGCGCCAATCCTTCCTGGTACGCCGATTGTCCCGACTGCCCCGTCGAATTCCTCACCTGGTCCGAGGCCAAGGCGTTTTGCGAAGCGGTGGGCGGCCGGCTGCCCACCGAGGCCGAGTGGGAATACGCGGCGCGCGCCGGCGCTACGACCCGCTATTACTGCGGCGACGCCGCCGCCTGCCTGGATCAGGTCGCCTGGGATATCTTCAACGCCGGCAGCCGCACGCACCCGGCGAAACAAAAAGACGCCAATGCCTTCGGCCTGTTCGACATCCTGGGCAACGTCTGGGAATTCACCGCCGATTATTACGCGGCCGACTATTACCAGGGCAGCCCGGCGCAGAATCCGACCGGCCCGGCGAGCGGCCAGTATCGCGCCATGCGCGGCGGCAGTTGGTATTCCGGCGAGTCCAACGCGCGGGTCAGCAACCGCTTCGAGGGCGACACCGTCGGCCGGTACGCGAATTTCGGGTTCCGCTGCGCGAAATGAAAAGGGCGACCCCGTCGGGTCGCCCTGAAAATAAACCGGAAACGAATCCGGGAAACAATCAGGCCTTTTGGTCGGCTTTTTGCGCCTCACGCACCTTCTTTTCGACGGCCGCCGGCACGGGCGCGTACTTGAGCAGTTCCATCGAATAGTTGGCGCGGCCGCTCGACAGCGAGCGCAACGTCGTGGCGTAGCCGAACATTTCGGCCAGCGGCACGGTGCCGATCAGTTTTTGCGAGCCCTTGCGGTAGCGGCGCATGTTGGTGATGCGGCCGCGGCGCTGGCCCAGGTCGCCGGTCAGATCGCCGATGAAATCGTCGGGCGTGGCGATTTCGATTTTCATGATCGGCTCGAGCAGCACCGGCCCGCCGTTGGCGAACGCTTCCTTGAAGCCCATGATGCCCGCCATCTTGAAGGCCATGTCCGACGAATCCACCGGGTGAAACGAGCCTTCCTCGAGCACGACCCGCACGTCCACGACCGGCCAGCCGAGGCTTTTTTCCATCGCTTCCTGAATGCCGCGATCGACCGACGGAATGTATTCCTGCGGGATGACGCCGCCCTTGGTGTGATCCTCGAACACATAGCCGCCGTCGGGGTTGGGCTCGGCGCGGAAGATGATGTGCGCGAACTGGCCGCGGCCGCCGCTCTGCTTGACGTGCCGGTAGTTGACGCGCGATTCGCGGGTGATCGTCTGCCGGTAGGCGACCTTGGGCGCGCCGACCTGCGCCTCGACGTTGAAATCGGTCTTCAGGCGGTCGACGATGATCTGCAGGTGCAGTTCGCCCATGCCCGAAATGACCGTTTCCTTGGTCTCGTCGTCGTAACTGACCTTGAAGGACGGGTCCTCGAGCGCCAACTTGGCGAGCGACGCCGCCAGCTTTTCCATTTCCTTGACGCTCTTGGCGGAAGCGCTGACGGAAATGACCGTCGGCGGCACCTGGATCGACTCGTAAACCAGCGGGTTGTCAGGGTCGCAGAGGGTGTCGCCGGTGATCGTCTGCTTCATGCCGACCAGGGCGACGATGTCGCCGGCCGAGGCCTCGTCGATTTCCAGGCGTTCGCGGGCGTGAATGCGCAACAAGCGGCCGACGCGCTCGGTGTGGCGGCGGCGGTGGTTGTATACCTTGTCGCCCGAGCGCAGGACGCCGGAATAAAGCCGGATAAAGGTTTGCTGTCCAACGAAGGGATCGTGGATGATCTTGAACGCCAGGGCCGAGAACGGGTCGGTCACCGTGGGCAGGCGCTTGTGCGTCTTGGCGGGGTCGCTGATGTCCGAACCGACCACCGCGCCCTTGTCCAGCGGCGAGGGCAGCAGTTTCACGACCGCGTCGAGCATCGGGGTGATCCCCTTGTTCTTGTAGGCCGAACCGCAGAACACCGGCGTCAGCAAATCGCCCAGGACGCAACGGCGCGCGACGCGCCAGATCAGCTCGTTCGGGATTTCCTGGTCGTCGAGGTACAAACCCGCCAGCTCGTCGTCGAATTCGGCCAGCCGTTCGAGCAGTTTGATCCGTTCTTTCGCGGCGGCCTCGCGCAGATTTTCCGGAACGTCGGTGACGAGCTTTTTGTCTTCCTCGTACAGTACCGCCTTCATCTCGACCAGGTCGACGATGCCCTCGAATTCGGCGCCGGCGCCGATCGGCAGTTGAAAGGCGACGGCCTTGGCGTCGAGCATTTCGTCCATCATCGTCAGCACATTGGGAAAATCGGCGCCCTCGCGGTCCATTTTGTTGACGAAGGCGATGCGCGGCACCTTGTGGTGCTCGGCCTGGTTCCAGACGGTTTCCGATTGCGGTTCGACGCCCGAAACGGCGCAGAAAACGATGACCATGCCGTCCAGGACGCGCAGGGAACGCTCGACTTCCAGCGTGAAATCCACGTGGCCGGGGGTGTCGATCAGGTTGATCGTGTGGCCCTGCCACTTGCAGGTGATGGCTGCGGAGGCGATGGTGATGCCGCGTTCCTGCTCCTGCTTCATGAAGTCCATGGTGGCGCGGCCGTCGTGAACCTCGCCCATGCGTTTGGTCACGCCGGTGTAGAACAACACCCGCTCGGTGACGGTGGTTTTACCGGCATCGATGTGCGCGACGATGCCGATGTTGCGAACTTTGGTCAATGGCATAACAACCTCCAAACCTCTTTTTTTTCTCCCCCGCCCGGGGCAAAGGAGCGCGGTTTATACACCAATGCGCCCCGGGTAGCAAGGCGGGTGTATTCCGTTTGGGGCGAGGTTGCCATACATCTGGCGCTCGAACGCAAAAACGTTGTCATCCTCGATTCATCGCGGTTGACCATCCGCCCGCCGGCTGGTTTAGTAGGAGACAAATTCAGGCGGAAAGGAACCCGCGATGAAAAAACCGGTTGCCGGCGGCAGGCTTTGCCATCACCTCATTCCCTGGGGAAAGCTGGCCCTGACCCTGATTTGGGACCCCGAGCAATTTCCTTTGGCACGGGCGATTCTGCTGCCCGGCCCCGCGCAGAAGAAAGCCGCCCGTCAAACGGTCGCGGGCGATCCGCCGCCGGTGGCCGCGAAGATTCGTGCCTATCTGGCGGGCGAGCGGCCGGATTTCACGCTGGACGATCTGGAACTGCGGCTGCTGGCGCCGTTCGAACTGGCGGTGACCCGCGCGACGTTCCGCATCCCGTACGGCGAGGTGCTTTCCTACGGCGAGTTGGCGCGAAAGGCGCGCCATCCGCAAGCCGCCCGCGCCGTCGGCCAGGTCATGGCCAACAACCGGTTTCCGCTGGTGGTGCCCTGCCACCGGGTGGTGCGTTCCGACGGCCACCTGGGCGGTTTCGGCGGCGGGCTGCCGATGAAACGGGAATTGCTGACCCTGGAAGGGTTGACCGTCGACCGCGACTATTTCATCCGGCGCTGAGCACGGCGCCCTTGCTTCCCGCGATTCAGGTTGTTACAAAACCTCGCATGATTTCCGCGCTGAGCACCCATCTGTTCGTCTACAACCGCCTGCGGCGGCAACACCTCGCGTGGATCGCCGCGGCCGGCTTTCGTCGCCTCGAATTGTGGTGCGCCGAACATCACTTCGACTTCACCGACCCGGCCGCCGTCGCCGATCTGCGCGCCGGACTGCGCGAGCACGGCCTGCGCGTCCAGACGATGCACCTGCCGTTCTATCACGGCTTCGGAACGCCGGAATTCCGCTACATCGGGTTCACCCACCCGGAGATCGAAAATCGCGCCCTGATGGGCGAGAAAATGCGGGCGATCCTCGCGCTGTGCGAACCGCTCGACTGCCGATGCCTCGTGTTGCACCCCGTCAGCACGCCCCGGCCGGACGGCAGCCACATCCGCCGGCTCCGCGCGGCCCTCGATTGGTTCGTGCCGCAATGTCGCCGCCAGGGCGTGACGATCGCGCTGGAAAACATCATGCAACCCGAATCGCGCACCGAGATCCTAGCCGGGGTCTGCGACGATTACAGCGGCCAGGTCGGCATCTGCCTGGATACCGGCCACGCGCACATCGACGGCGGCCTGATCTGGCAGATCCACAACGCCGGGCGGCACCTGATCGCGCTGCACGTCCACGGCAATCACGGCGCCACCGACGAGCATTTACTTCCGGGAAATGGTACAATCGACTGGCCGGCGGCCTTGTCCGCCCTGCGGATGCTGGCGCCGAACGCCCACTACTTCACCTATGAGTTGCTCGGTCCGAAAACCGAGACCGAAGAGACGGACGCGCATTTTCGCGCGTTGCTGGCCGCGGCCGCCGGGTTCGACGGGCGGTTACCGGGAGGACGTACATGACTTTGTCCGCGACCGAAAAGGCAACCCAGGCCGTCGCGCAGATGGAGAAAGCGCAGCCCTACGACCTGCTCGTCCATCGCATGGGCGGCGACGCCTCCGATCGCCGGTACTATCGCGTGACCTACGGCGCCTTCGGCATCCAAAAGACCGCGGTGATGATGGAACTGGCGGATGCGGGACCGTTCATCAAGTCCGAGGAAGTCACGCTGTACCACGACGAAAGCGGCGAGCTGCCGTTTCTCAATATTTATCGGTTTCTGACCGGCCTCGGCACGCCGGTGCCCAAGGTGCTTTTTCAGGACCGCGGCCTGGGTGTGCTGTTGCTGGAGGATCTGGGCGACACGCTGCTGGTGGAAATCGCCAAGGGCAACGACCGCGACCAGATCAAGTCGCTGTACCATCGCGCCATCGATCAACTCGTCTACCTGCAAATCCTGGGCACCAAGCGCCTCAACGAGGAATGCGTGGCTTGCCGGCAGGTTTATACCGCCGACCTGTTCATGTGGGAGTTCCACCACTTCGTCGAATACGGTATCGAAGCCCGCTTCGGCCCGCTGCCGGAAAAGGAAAAAAAGGATCTCGACCGCTTCTTCAAGCCGTTGACCGAACACCTGGCGCTGCTGCCCAACGTCTTCGTCCACCGCGATTATCACAGCCGCAACCTGATGGTCGCGGGCAAGCGGCTGGTGATCATCGATTTCCAGGACGCCTTGCTGGGGCCGCAGACCTACGACCTGGCCTCGCTGTTGCGCGACAGCTACGTCGATCTCGGCTGGAAGCTGGCCGACGATCTGGTGGAGTACTACCTGCACTCGTGGCGCGAGCGCGGCGGCTGGTCGCTGGACAAGCGGGTCTTTCTGGCCGATCTGTGGGCGACGGCGCTGCAGCGCAACCTCAAGGCGGCCGGCCGCTTCGTGTTCATCGAACGGGTCAAGCAAAAACCCGGTTACGAGGACTTGATTCCGCTGACGCTTTCGTATCTGCCGGGCTACGCCGAACGCGTGCCCGCCCTGGCCCCGCTGATCGACCGGTTGCGGCAACACGCTCCGGAAATCAAATGACCGTGTTGTCGGCGATGGTGCTGGCCGCCGGCTACGGCACGCGGCTGCGGCCCCTCACCGAGGAAATCGCCAAACCCGTCTGCCCCGTCGTCAACCGGCCGCTGCTCCACTTTCCGCTTTGGCGGCTGGCGCGGCTCGGCGTGACCGAGGTGGTGATCAACCGGCATCACCGGCCGGAATCGCTGGACCCTTTGCTGGCCGAGCCGCCGTTCGGCCTGCGCCTGCGGCCGGTCTTCGAGCCGGCGATCCTGGGCACCGGCGGCGGGCTGAAAAACGCGCGGCCGCTGCTCGAAAACGCCGAGACGATCGTGCTGCTCAACGGCGACACGATCGGCGAGGCAGACCTGGCGCCCGCGTTGGAGCAACACCGGCGAAGCGGCGCGCTGGCCACCTTGTTGCTGCTCGACGACGACCGCATCGCCATGTACGGCGCGGTCGAAACCGATGCGGCCGGAACCGTGCTCGACCTCGCCGATTTCACCCATCGCCGCGGCGAGCGACGCGGATTTTTCACCGGCGCCCATCTCCTGTCGCCGGAAATTTTCAACTATCTGCCGTCCGCCGAGGTTTTTTGCATCGTGCGCCAGGTGTATCAGCCGTTGTTGGTTGCGAAACCGGGAAGTATCCGCGCCGTTTACGGCACGGGCCGGTTTTTCGACCTGGGCCGTCTGGAAGACTACCTGGCCGCCAACTGGTCGCTGCTGGACAACCCGGGGTCGTTCGATTTTCTGCCCCGGCCGTCCGCCGCGGAAAATTTTCGGCCACCGGTGCTGAGGGGCGAGGGGGCACTTGTCGCCAGCGGCGCATCCCTGGGGCCCTACGTCGTGCTCGGCGACGGGGCCCGGGTGGAAAGCGGTGTTTGCCTCGAGCGGACCGTCGTCTGGCCGGACGCCGTGGCGCGCGAATCCGCCGCCGACGCGGTGATTACCCCGCGCCGCGTCGTTTCATTGCCGAAAGAATGAAGCGGCGTCCTTTTCCCGTCGTGTCGATTGACGAAAATTCAACCGATTCGCTATGATCGGTTTCACGAACCAAAAAGAAATTCCGGACTCGCCCTCGGGAGGACATTCATGCGGTCCATCTTGCGCCTGGTCGGAGTGCTTTTGTTCGCGTCGTGGCTGGTCGGCTGCAGCGCCAATCCGCCGCCCGCCGCCGGGACAGTCGATCAACCGGTCGGCGTGCCGGCGATCGAGACGGCGGCGGAAGGCACGCGTTTTGTCACGCCGACGTTGCCCTTCGGTTGGAACCGCCTCGACAAGGGCGACGCCAAGATCGCCTTCATCAACCAGATCCACGATCAGGTGATCCTGGTGAACGTGGTTTACGCGCCCAACCGCAAGGCCAATCTGAAAACCCTGCGCAACCACTTGATTTTCGACATCACCGATCGCCGCTTCGTGGAACACAAGAACATCGAGGTGGACGATCGCAAGGCGCTGTGGACGGTGGTCGAAGGGCGGCTCGACGGCGCCGCGGTCAAACTCGCCACGGCCGTGGTGCGCATCGACGATTGGGTTTACGACCTGGCCTACATCGCCGTGCCGGACACCTTTGACGTCTGCCTGCCGGACTTCCAGAAATTCGTCGCCGCTTTCCATCAAAAACGCTACTACCAGGAAGAGAAGCAGGAGTGAGCCTTGAAAATCACTGACCTGTTCGAAAAAACCGGTCACGGGCTCACCCAATTTCTCGAGGACTTCGGGAGCCTCATATCCCTATTGGGGCAGACGGTCGTCCAGTGTTTCAAGCGGCCGTTCGAATTCGGCGAGATCATCCGGCAGGTCAACCTGCTGGGCGTCAATTCCATTTCCATCGGCCTTTTGACCTCCTTCTTCACCGGCATGGTTTTCGCCCTGCAGTTCGCGGTCGGCCTGGACCGTTTCGGCGGCAAGGAATACGTGTCGGTCGTCACCGGCATCGCCTTTCTGCGCGAGTTGGGCCCGGTGCTGACCAGCGTCGTGGTGTGCAGCCGCGTCGGCTCGGGCATCGCCGCGGAACTCGGCTCGATGGCGGTCACCGAACAGATCGACGCCATCCGCGCCCTGGGCAGCAACCCGGTGAAAAAGCTCGTCGTCCCGCGCATGGTGGCGATGCTGATCGCCTTGCCCTCGATGGCCATGCTCGCCGACATCATCGGCATCCTGGGCGGCATGGTGATCGGCATCACCGAGGTCGGCTTGCGGCCGATGTCCTACCTGAGCGACACGATCGACGGCGTCGGCGTGGCGGATTTGCTCAGCGGCCTGGTCAAGACCTTCTTCTTCGCGGTCGGCGTGGTCTTGATCGCATGCCACAACGGGATGACGACTTACGGCGGCACCGAGGGCGTCGGCAATTCCACGACCAAGACGGTAGTGACCGGGTTGATCTTCATCTTCTTGTCCGACTTTTTCCTCACCCGGTTGCTCCTGGTGTTCGGGTAGGGGTGGCCATGGCCAGCGGGAAGAAAATCATCGCCTTCGAGAAAATTCAGAAGCGTTTCGGTCCGAAGATCATCTACGCCGACCTGACGCTCGACATTTTCGAGGGGGAGAACCTGGTGATCATCGGCGGTTCCGGCTCGGGCAAATCGGTCATGCTGAAATTGCTGGTCGGGCTGCTCAAGCCCGAGGCCGGGCGCATCGTGTTCGACGAGCGCGAAATCACGGCGATGGACGAGAACGAACTGATCGGCGTGCGGGCGCAGATCGCCTACGTGTTCCAGCAGGCGGCGCTGTTCGACTCGATGACGGTGCACGACAACATCGCCTATCCGCTGCACGCCCACCTCAAGCTGACCGACGCCGAGATCGACGCCCGGGTCGCGCTCAACCTCGAACGCGTCGGCCTGCCGGGTTCGGGCAACCTGATGCCCTCGCAGTTGTCCGGCGGCATGCGCAAGCGCATCGGCCTGGCCCGGGCCATCGCGCTGGAGCCGCGGGTCATTTTGTGGGACGAGCCGACGACCGGCCTGGACCCGTCCAACACCCGGCGCATCAGCGAACTGATTCTCAAGATGCAACGCGAATTGCACGTGACGAGCCTGGTCGTCACGCACGATATGACCAGCGCGATGATGGTCGCCGACCGCATCGCCATGCTGCACGAAAAGCGCATTCACCAGGTGATCGCCAAAAGCGAAATCGCCCGGGAGCCGCAAGGCTCGCTGATCCGGGATTTCATCGAGGGCAACCTCGATCTGTAGGAGGCCGCCATGCCGCTGCCGCGTTCCAGTGAAATCAAGGTCGGGCTTTTCGCCCTGGTGGTGCTGGTCGCGTTTCTGGCGTCGATCGTCGTGCTGACCAGTAAAACCAGCCTGTTCCGCGAATCGATCGACTTGCGCACGAGCTTCAAGGACATCGCCGGGCTGATCGAGGGCTCCGAGGTGCGCCTTTCCGGCGTCACCGTGGGCTTCGTCAACCAAATCCAGTTCAGCCCCGAGAAGGGCGACCCGACCGTGTTCGTCAGCTTCAACCTCGACGACCGCGGCATCGACCGCGTCATGAAGGACAGCAAGGTCACCATCTCCAGCCTCGGCCTGCTGGGGAAAAAATACCTCGAAATCATGCCCGGCACGCTGGCCGCCGGCCGGGTCGAAAACGACGACTTCCTCGAAGGGATCAACCCGGCCTCGATGGCCGAGGCCCTCGACAAGGCGGGCGTAGTGCTCGACAACATCCGCGACACCACCTTCGACCTGAAAAAGCTGTTCGCCTCGATCGCCGGCGAGGAGGGCGCCGAAACCGATCTGTCGCGCAGCATCACCAGCGTCCGCAACATCATGGCGGAAGTGGAAGGCGGCCGGGGCGTGCTGCACGATTTGATTTACGAGCCGACCAAGGCCGAAATCCTCACCAACATCGCCGCCACCACCCGCCGCATCAACACCGTCGTGGCGCGCATCGAGGAAGGCCCCGGCAACATCCACGAAATCGTCTACGGCCAGCAGGTCAAGGCGCTGATGGACAACCTCTCCACGACCAGCGAGGCGCTGCGCCAGGTGATGGTCGATCTCAAAGAGGAAAAGGGCCTGATCCACGGCCTGATCTACGATCCCGAAAAATACCAGATGCTCGAGGACCTGAAGATGTCGGCCGCCAATCTGGCGCGGATCACCGAACGCATGGACCAGGGCGAGGGCACCATCGGCGGCCTGCTGATCGACCCCACCATCTACGAGGATCTGAAAAAATTAACCGGCGAGGTCGAGCGCAACCGGGTGCTCAAGACTTATATTCGTTACGTGGTCCGCAAACGCGAAATGGATCTGGAGAAGAGCATGGAGCCGCCGCCCAATCCGCCGGCCGATTCGACCCCGGTGCCCGACGGCGGCGCCACCGCGCCGTGAGATGACGACGAAGATTCCGCAACCTGGTTACGAGCTGCTATTCCGGCCGCGGCTGGTGTCGATCCGCAACGCCTTTCAGCGCGGCGCCAAATGGGACCGCCTGAAAATCTATTTTTTCGGCGGGCTGACGCTGCTGTTCTGGATCGGGCTGCTGATCGCCGGCATCCTGCTGCTCGGGCGGCTGGCCGCCGAACAGCCCTTCGGCCCCCTGCTCATCCATAAGCTGCTCGGCTTTCTGTTCATGCTTTTTTTCGCCGTCCTGACGTTTTCCAATATCGTGGCCAGCCTGAGCAACCTCTACCTGGCCGACGACCTGTACCTTTACGTCAGCGCGCCGATCCGGGTCGACCGGCTGTTTCTGTCGCGCTCGCTCGCGGCCGGGGCGCAGTCGGGTTGGATGGTGATGCTCTTCGCCCTCCCGATCTGGATGGCGGCGGGAATCGTTTTCGACAGCCCCCTTTGGTATTACCCCTGGATGATCCTGGTCATGGCGGTGTTCCTGCTGCTGCCGGCGGCGCTCGGCTCGCTGGTTACGACGCTGCTGGTCCGGGCGTTTCCGGCCCGCAAGGCGCAGGACGTGCTGGTGATCCTGTCGATCGGCCTGGTGGTGGTGTTTTACTTTCTCGTCCGCTTTTTGCAGCCCGAGCAACTGTTCAACCCCGATCTGTTCCACGGCTTCACCGAATATTTCGCCACGCTGCGCGCCCCGAATTCGCCGCTGATTCCGTCGGTCTGGGCCGCGGAAGCGCTGTGGGGCGGGTTGAACGGCAAGCTGGACGCCAACGTGTGGCTGCTGACGGCCTACGGCCTGTTTTCGGGCCTTGCCGGCCTGGCCGTCACCGCCTGGGCCGCCGAGCGCTGGTATCCGGACGCCTTCAGCAAGGCGCAGGAAGGCCGGCAGGCGCGGTTCACCAAAGCGGTCGGCGCCAACCGGTTTTTCGAGGCGCTGGTTTTCACCGCGCGGCCGCTGCGCCGGATGATCATGGTCAAGGATCTGAAAACCTTTTTCCGCGAAACCACCCAGTGGACGCAATTGCTGTTGCTGCTGGCGCTGGTGGTCGTGTACCTGTTCAACTTCAAGGTGCTGCCGCTCGATCGCTTTGGCCTGAATTTCTACCAGCGCAGCCTGATCGTTTTCGTCAACCTCGTGCTGGCCGGCTTCGTGCTGTCGGCGGTCAGCGTGCGTTTCGTGCTGCCCGCCATTTCCACCGAGGGCCGCGCCTTCTGGATTCTGCGCGCGGCGCCGATCCGCCTGCGCGACGTGGTGCTGGCCAAGTTCGCCCTGCTGACGCTGCCAATTCTGGCCATCGGCCAGGCCCTGGTGGTCATCAGCAACTACTACCTGGGGACGCACTGGTTTCTGATGGTTTACAGCGCCGGCCTGATGGCCTGCCTGTCGCTCGCCATCACTGCGCTGGCGATCGGCGTCGGGGCCGTCATGCCTTCCTTCAACGAACGCAACGTCGCCAAGATGGCCACCGGCGCCAGTTCGATCGTCTACATGGTCGCCGCGATGTTTTACATCATTCTGGTGGTGGCACTGTCGTTCGTGCCGGGCAAGGATGGCCTGCTGGCCGTGCTGTCGCACCAATCGCTCACCGGCCGGCAATGGCTGACGGCGGGCGTCGCCGGCGCGATTTTCCTCGCCTCGCTGATCGCCGTCATCGTGCTGCCCCTGCGCCTGGGCATCCGTGCGCTGGAAAAACGGGAAATCTGATCCGCCGCCGGTGGAAACCGGGGCGGCGATGGGTTATAAGGTTCGGATGAAGCGCTGGCGCCTTTTCCTCACCATGGCCTTTCTGGCGTTCGCCGCGACGTGGGTCCGGGCGGCGGAAGGCCCGGTGTCGCTGCCGAAAAAAACCGTTTCCAGTCTGCTGGCTTTCGATTTTCGACCCGAACGCAACGTCGTTTTCCACACCCCGGACGCGCCGGAAGCGGCGTACCGACTGGCGCAGACGCTGCTGCTCGAACTCGATTACCTGCCCACGGCCGAAACGGTGGCGCGCGGCGATTTGATCGGCCCGTTGGTTTCGAAACACACGTTCGGTCAAGGGCAGTTGCTCGAGGCGGCGGCCGTTCGGCTGCGGCCGGTCGACGGCGGCACGGAACTGACGATCCGCGGTTTGTTCGTGGTGCCGGCCAGTAAATACCTGTTTGATCAAAGCGAGCGGCCGACTTCGCGATTTATCCGTGATTTCCCCCAACTGTTCGCGGCCAAGAAAAAACTGGTCGAGGCGACCGGCGAGACGAGCATCCATACCCTGATCGCCCAGGCCAAGGACAATCTGGCCGCCCGGCGCGACCTGGAAAAAACCCTGGACCTGCTGAACTTGATCGAAGCGGCGACCCGCTCTCGTTGCCTGGCCGGCCGGCAGGCGCGCGAACTCAAGCACGCGGCCGAGGCGGAGTCGCTTCGCAAGCAAAAGTTGAGCGACGCGGTGGAGGAGCAAAAAGCGCAGATCGACGCGGCGATGCGGGCGAACGATTGGCTGGCGGCCCATACGGCGGCGGATCGGCTGCGGCATATTCTGCTCGAAAATCAGGTGCCGGCCGACGATCCGTTGGCTCTCGAAGCCGCAAAAACCCTGGAAAAATGCCGGGGGCGGCTGGCCGGCCGCGGCACCCTGATCGCCTTTCAACCGCAAACCGCGCCGGCCGACGGCAACGACATCGCCGTCGGCTTCACCGTTCTGAACGTCGGCAACCGGCCGATCGCCTCGTTCAAGGTCCTGGTGGCCACCAAGGACGCCAACGGCGCGGTCAGCGCGGGGCGGATCGGGCCGTCCTACCCGTATTCCGTGCAGATCGAGCCGCCGTTGCAGCCCAACGAATACTACGCCGCGACGGTCGTCGTCCGCTTCGAGCATCCGTCGGAGGTCGCCGCGGTGGACGTGCGCATCGTCCAGATCGGCTACAGCTACGGGAAAAAGCCGAAAAAGTAGGCCGTTTCAGCGGCCGTCGGCTTTGATCGCCTCGCTCACTGTTCACCGGTTTTCGAGTTCGGCAATCCGGCTCATTGAAGGACCGGACGGTTTGCAGGCCTTGCCGACCTGTGCCAAGATAAACCCTCACCCGTGCAATCAGGAGGCGACGATGGCCGGCGGCTATCCGAAAACAGTCGATCAATTCCGTAAAGTCATGTTGATCATGGGCATCATTTCGGTCGTATTGGCGCTGCTGATCGTATTCGCGCCGGGCGGTTTCATCAAAGCGCTCAACTGGATCGGCGGGGTTTTCGTGAAAAGCAGCGTCGCCCCCAACGTCTGGACCATGCCGGCTCAGGATATCTTCTACAAGGTGTACGACAACAGCGTGCCGATGCCGCCGGACATCCTGCGGTTGCCCGACCATTCGCTGTTCACCTCGATGGCCCTGGGAATGACCGTCCTGATGGCGATCTTTGCGTTCCTGGCCTTCTACGCGCCCGAAAAATACGACCTGCTGGTCATTCTCTGGCTGGTCGGCAAGGGCGTCGCCGGCTTGTTCGGGCTGGGCCAGTACCTCTGGGTGCATCACTATTTCATCAACCTCCTGGTGGCCATTTTCGATCTGCCTTTGGCCCTGGTGGTGCTGTTCTTCTGGCTGCGCTCCCGCGCCGCCTTGCGGGCCCCGGCCACCACGCCGATTCCGTGAAACCATTTCGCTGCCCGACCGCGGACGGAGTGACGATCGACGGCGCCTTGTTTCCCGCCGTTGCTCCGGAGCGGGGGGTGGTCGTCCTGGCGCACGGTTTGCCGACGGCCGGGCCGTCGCCCGAGGCGGCGGCGGACGAAGGCTATCCGGGATTGGCGCGCCGGTTGACCGCGCTCGGCTATACCACGGTCCTGTTCAACTTCCGCGGCACCGGCGCCAGCGGCGGTCATCTGGAGATCGACCGGTGGCCCGATGACCTGGGCGCGGTGCTGGATCATCTCGACCGTTCCCCCGAACGCCGATCACGTTATGGCGTCGTCGGATTTTCCGCCGGCGGGGCGGCGGCGATCCTGCGGAGCGCCGCGGACGAACGCCTCGATCCGTTGATCACCATGGCGGCGCCGGCGGATTACGGTTTTTTGCCGCTGAACACCAACGTCGCCCAGTGGTTCCAATTGTATCGGGAACTGGGTATGATCCGCGAAGGTTATTCGGGCACCCCGGAGAGCTGGGCGGCGGGATTCGAGCGGGTCAGGCCGGACCGGGCGATCGGCTCGTCGCGGGCGCGCCGGCTGGCGATCGTACACGGAACGGCCGACGATCTGGTGCCGGTGGCACACGCCGAACGGCTGGCCGCGGCGGCCGGGGGCCGGGCGGAAAAAATATTGATTTCCGGCGGCATTCATCAAATGCGCCGCGACGAACGCGCCGTGGCCGTGCTGGTGGATTTGCTGAAGCGGCTGGTTCCGGCCGGTGGCGACGGAGGAGCATGATGATCGATGGCGTGATGGTGAAGAAATTGCGGGTGATTCCCGACGAACGTGGCCGACTGATGGAGATTTTGCGGTCCGACGACGAGATTTTCGAGGGATTCGGCCAGACGTACGTCACGACCGCGTTGCCGGGCGTCGTCAAGGCCTGGCATTACCACAAATTGCAGGACGATCATTTCTGCGTCCTGGTCGGCATGATGAAGGTCGCCCTGTACGACGCTCGGGAGGGAAGCCCGACGCGCGGCGAGGTCAATGAATTCTTCCTGGGAGTGCACAATCCGCTGGTCTTACGCATCCCGGCGGGGGTATACCACGGCTTCAAATGCATCAGCGAAACCGAGGCGATGTGCCTGAACACGCCGACCCGCACCTACAACTACCAGGAACCGGACGAATACCGCCTGCCGGCGCACACCGACCAGATTCCGTACAATTGGAATCGCCGGGATTACTGAGCGCGGCGGACGAACCGGATCGAGGAATAGACAAAAAGCATGGGCCTGTTCACCAAGATATTCGGCACGCAGAACGAACGCGAACTCAAACGCATCGCGCGCACGGTCGCCGAGGTCAACGAGTGGGAACCCAAGGTCAAGCCGCTCACCGACGACCAGTTGACCGCCCGCGCCAAGGAAATCGCCGCGCAAATCCGCCAGGCGGCCGAAAGCCTCGACGACGAAAAGGAAATCGTCGCCGCCTTGTTCGAGGCCGAGCGCGCGGCGCTGCCCGAGGTGTTCGCCCTGGCCCGCGAGGCCAGCGTCCGCACCCTCGGCATGCGGCCGTTCGACGTGCAGGTCATCGGCGGCATCGTGCTCTGGGAAGGCCGGATCTCGGAAATGAAGACCGGCGAAGGCAAGACCCTCGCGGCGACCATGCCGCTGGCCTTGCACGCGATGGCCGGGCGCGGCGCGCACCTGGTCACCGTCAACGATTACCTCGCCAAGCGCGACGCCGAATGGATGGGCCCGATCTACAAAATGCTCGGCCTGACCGTCGGCCTGGTGGTGCACGAGATCGACCCCGACAACCGGGTGGCCAGCTACAAGGCCGACATCACCTACGGCACCAACAACGAGTTCGGCTTCGACTACTTGCGCGACAACATGAAGATTCACGCCAGCCAGCTCGTGCAGCGCGTGCACCACTACGCCATCGTCGACGAGGTCGACTCGATCCTCATCGACGAGGCCCGCACTCCGTTGATCATCTCCGGCCCGGTGCGCGAAGACCCCAACACCCTGCTGCGCGTGCGCGACGTCGTGCGCCGGCTGAAGAAGGACGACCACTACGAGCTGGACGAAAAACACCGCAACGTCATGCTCAACGACGACGGCGTGACGGCCGTCGAGCAGGGCCTCGGTCTGAGCAACCTCTTCGACGACGAAAACGCCGACACCCTGCACAAGGTTGAAAACATGCTGCGGGCCTATGCCCTGTACCATCGCGACCGCCATTACATCGTCAAGGGGCGCGAGGTCATCCTCATCGACGAGCACACCGGCCGCACCATGGAGGGCCGTCGCCTGTCCGAGTGATTGCACCAGGCGATCGAGGCCAAGGAAAACGTGCAGGTCCGCGCCGAAAGCCAGACCTACGCCACCATCTCGCTGCAAAACTACTTTCGCATGTACGCCCGCCTCGCCGGCATGACCGGCACCGCCGACACCGAGGCGGCCGAGTTCAAGAAAATCTACAACCTCGACGTCAATGTCATCCCGACCAACCAGCGGATGATCCGCTACGATGAGCCCGACAAGGTCTACCTGACGGCCAACGAAAAATTCGCCGGCGCGTATCTCGACATCCTCGATTGCTACCTGCGCGGCCAGCCGGTGCTGGTCGGCACGACCTCGATCGACATGAACGAGCTGATGAGCGACCTGCTCAACAACGTGCGCAAGGACAAGCGGGTCCGCGACATCCTCGACCGGCCGATCGTCGAGCGGACCTTCACCGAGATTTCCGAGCAGCTCGGCCAGGAACTCGACTACAAGACCTTCAAAATTCCCCACACCGTCCTGAACGCCAAGCAGCACGACGCCGAGGCGCTCGTCGTCGCCCAGGGCGGCCGCATCCGCTCGGTGACCATCGCCACCAACATGGCCGGCCGCGGCACCGACATCAAACTCGGCGGCGACCCCGAGATGCTCGTCTACCTCGAGGACAAGCTTTCGAAAAACGCCAGCCACGCCCAGTACGAACGCGTTCTCGCCGAGCGGGTCAAGCAGTGCAAGGAAGAACACGTCAAGGTGGTGGAACTCGGCGGCCTGCGGGTGATCGGCACCGAACGCCACGAATCGCGGCGCATCGACAACCAGTTGCGCGGCCGCAGCGGCCGCCAGGGCGACCCCGGCTCCTCGTCCTTCTACCTGTCGCTCGAGGACGACCTGTTGCGGATCTTCGGCGGGCGCATGGAAGGCATCCTGGCGCGCCTGCAAGTCGAAAAGGACATGCCGATCGTCAGCCACCGGCTGATGGACCGAGCCATCGAGCGCGCCCAGAAATCCGTCGAGGCGCACAACTTCGATATCCGCAAACGGTTGCTGGAATACGACGACGTCATGAACCAGCAACGCACCGTCATCTACCAGATCCGCCGCCACATCCTGATGGAAGGCGAGGTCCACGACCAGATCCTCGCCATGGCCGAGGAAGTCGGCGGCAGCCTGGCCATCGGCTACACCGCCGACCTGGGCAAGCCCGACGCCTGGGATCTGCCCACCCTGTCCCGGATCCTGAAACACCGCTACGGCATCGAGCGCGAGTGGGGCGAGGAAGACGCTTTCAGCCTGAAGCCGCAGGACCTGGCCGATGAACTGGCCGCCGAGGTTCGCGGGCAATTGGAAAAAACGCTGGCCAAAATCCTCGAGTTCGACTCGCTCCGCTACAAGCACATCGAGGAAACGGCCGCCGACCGCGAAAAACTCCTGCTGGCGTTGATCGAGCAGGTCGCCTACTACCTCACCGAGCAGGCCGCCCCCGAGGGCTTGCCGCCCGCCAAGTGGCGCGTCGGCGGGCTGCTCGAAAAGGTGCGCGAACGCTACGGCCGGGCGCCGGAAATCCCGGAAACCGAGCGCCGACACCTGGCTTTCGACCGGCTGATGACGCTGACCCGGCTGGCCATCGAGGGCGCTTTCGCCGCCGACCGCGCCGCGATCGAGCCGCTCATCCTGGCCGACTGGGAAATCGCCAAGACCGAAAAGCAGCGCCGGCTGATCGGTTCGGCCGAGCAGCGGCTCTACCTCTGGGCGCTCGATCATCACTGGATGCGCCACCTGTGGCGGATGGACCACCTGCGCGAGGCGGTGAGCTTCAGCGGTTACGCGCAGCGCGATCCGCTCATCGAGTACAAGCGCGAAGGGTTCGCGATGTTCGAAGAGATGATGTGGGAAATCAAAAAGACCACGGTCAACGGCCTGTTCCGGCTCGGCTACGAGCCGCGCACCGGCCGCATCCACATCCCGAACCTGCAGGATCTTTCCGACGAAGCCAAGCTGGTGAAAGAGGAATCGTCCAGCCGCGCCTACGAGCAGGCCAAGCAGGACGCCGCGCAAGCCGCCGAGGCGGCGGGCGACCGCGTCAAGCAGGCGCCGGTCAAACGCGACCGGCCGAAGCTGGGCCGCAACGACCCCTGCCATTGCGGCAGCGGCAAGAAATACAAACATTGCTGTTGGGACAAGGATCACCGGGCCGCCGAGTAACGATGGAAGAAACCACGCGCCGGATTCGCATTGCCCTGCTCACGTCGGATGAGGAATTCCGGCGCGCGCTGACGGCGGCCTTGCCCGATTACCGGTTCAGCGACGACTTGCCGGAAGCCCGGCTGGCGATCGTCGATGTCCGCGCGGACGAAGCCGCGCTGATCGCCGGGCTGCCGCCGGACGTGCCGGTGCTGGCCCTGGTGGGGGCGCGAAATTTCGACGACGCCCGGGCGATGATGCGGGCGCGGGCGGACGACGTGCTGGACCGCGCCGCCCCGGCCGACCAACTCCGGCAGGCGATCGAGCGCCTGCTCTTTCATCCGACCGTGCCGCGTTCGGTCTCGGCGGCGCTGTCGAGCGAACTGTTCTACCTGCGCGACGTCTCCCAGGCGGCCAGCGAGGGCATGGCACTGCTCTGGCTGTTCAACCGCATCGTCGACATCGTCGCCCAGGCGCTGGGCGTCGACAACGTCAGCCTGATGCTGATCGAGTTCGATCCGGAGACGAAAAAAGAGTTGTTGCACATCAAGGCGGCACGCGGGCTGACCGAGGAAATCATCCGCGCCACGCGGATCGAGCTTGGGCAGCCGATCAGCGGCCTGGTGGCGGAACGGGGCGAGGCGATGCTGATCGCCGATGTCGAAACGGCCGGCCTGGGCATCGCCGCCAACCGGCCGCGGTACCACGGCAAAGGCCTGCTTTCGGTGCCGATCAAAACGCGGCGGCAGACGCTGGGCGTGCTTAACGTCAACAACAAGACCAGCGGCGGTTCCTTCGACGACTACGATCTGGCGTTGCTGGTCACGCTGTGCAACCAGGCGGCCCTGGCGATCGACAACGCCTGGATGTACGACCGCCTGAACCAACACGCCGGCCAGCTCGCCGAACTGAACAAGCGCCTGCGCGCCATCAGCCAGGCGAAAAGCGAACTCATCGTCAACCTCTCGCACGAACTTAAAACGCCGTTGACCGCGATCCAGGGCTATGTCGACCTGCTCCGCTCCGGCGTGGTCGCGGCCGATCGCATCCCTGAAATCCTCGCCAAGGTGCACGACCGCACCCGGAACCTGGGCCGCCTCGCCGGGCGTCTGATCACCTTCTTCGCCCTCGATTCCGGCCTGGCGAAATACTACTTCCAGTCGTTTCCTTTCGATGTCCTGGTCCAGAAGTGCCTGGACGATCAGCGGCCGGCGATCGAAGCCCAGGCGCTCGCCGTGCAATTCGACCGCGACAGCCTGCACCGCTTCGTGCACGCCGATCAGGCGCAATATCAGGAGCTGCTCGGGGCGCTGCTCGAAAACGCCGTCAAGTTCAACCGCCCGGAAGGTACCGTTCGGCTGCGCGGCGAAACGGCGGACGTCGACGGGCGCGCTTATCTCGAGGTGTTCGTCGAGGACACCGGCCACGGCGTGCCCGACAACCTGCGCGCGACGATTTTCGAGGAATTCCGTCAGACCGACGACCTGCTTACCGCCAAGCCCGCCGGCCTCGGCCTCGGCCTCGCCATTGCCCGCGCCATCAGCCAGGGCCACGGCTGCCGCATCCGACTGGTGAAAAGCGACGACGCCGGCTCGGTTTTCGCGTTCACCGTGCCGCTGGAAAAGGGCGCGGCCGAGTCCTGATCGTGTTTGCTTTCAGTGTGGCGCGAGCAGCGTGAACGGAGACCACGGCAGGTTGCGGATCACCCAATAAACCAGAATCACCGCCACCAGAAACCAGCTCAGGCGATTGGAGATTTCCAGCGGCTTCCACGCCGGCCGGAAAAGGTCGCGCCAGCCTTGATAGACGATCGCCGCCAGCACGAACGGGCCCAATAAAAACAAAAGGGGATTGAGCCGGAGCGCGGCGAGCGGGTGGCCGTGCAACAACTCGTGCATGGCGCGCATCGAGCCGCATCCCGGGCAGTACAGGCCGGTCAGAAAATAAAACGGGCAGGGCGGATAAAGCCCCTTTTGATGCGGATCGCGGAAATACAGCGCCACCAGCAGCACACCGACGGCCAGAACGATCAGCGCGACGGTAAGGCGGGGGTACTTTTTCATGGCCGGCCGGTTAGTTGGCGGCGAAGCCCAACAGCGAAAGGACGACGGCGGCCAGCACGGTCAGGACGGTGACGGCCAGACCCGCGCCGAAAGCCAGCCAGGTCCAGAGTTTCGCTTTTTTCGACTGGGCGAGCGCGCCCGCCAGGTCCCCGGCGGATTTGAGCGGCCCCACTTTCGCGGCGTAGACGATGGCGACGATGCCGAACGGCAGACAGCAGAATAGGGTCGTCAGAATGGCGAACGCCAGGTAATCCTGGATCGGCTCCGCCGGCGCGGCGGGCGGCGGAGTGGCGGGAGTTTGCGGCTGGATGTTTTCCGAGGCCATGCGAGTCTCCTGTCGCGAGGTGAATGAGTGACCCTGATCAAGCGACGCGTTTTCGCGACGGGCTCCATCATAGCAAGATTCGCGCGGCGATACCAAGCGGAAACCGGCGAGGTTTTCCGGCTGGGTGCCACGGTCTTCGATCCCCCTGGATCGATGGCCGTGACCGGCGCGATTCACTGCCGCCGCCAAACCACTACTCCGGTTGCGCGGCCCGGTGTTTTGCCTTATGGTTGCGGCGCTCCCGGCAGCGGCGAGCGATCCCCCGGCGAGACAACCGGAAGCAACCGAGCGGAGGTGAAAGATGTATTTGATTTTGTTGGGTGCCCCCGGCTCCGGCAAAGGCACGGTGGCGAAGAAATTGTTGACGGCGGTGAAAGCCGCGCACATCAGCACGGGCGACATTCTGCGCGGCGCGGTGGCCGCCGGAACCGAGCTGGGCAAGAAAGCCAAGGCGTTCATGGACGCGGGCCAGCTCGTCACCGACGAGTTGATCCTGGGCATCATGAAAGAGCGGCTGGCCGAACCCGACGCGAAGGCCGGGTTCATTCTCGACGGCTTCCCGCGGACGATCCCGCAGGCCAACGGCCTCGGCAAAATCCTGGACGAGCTTCAGATCAAGCTGACCGGCGTCATCGACATCGAGGTGCCGGAACAGGTGATCCTCGACCGCATCCTGTCGCGCCGCACCTGCGCGAATCCCCAGTGCCAGGCGATCTACAACGTGAAGTTCATGCCGCCGAAGGTCGAAGGCGTCTGCGACAAGTGCGGCGGCAAGCTGATCGTGCGCGCCGACGAAACCGAGGAAGTGGTGCGCAACCGCCTGAAGGTCTACGACAGCCAGACCGCGCCGCTGATTTCCTACTACGAGAAAAAAGGGCAACTGCACAAGTTCCCGGGCGAATCGAGCCAGGTGATTTTCGACGGCGTGATGAAGCTGCTGGGCAAGTAGGATCCCGCTTTGAAAACCGAAACCCCGCTCCTCCACCGGAGGCGCGGGGTTTTTTCGTTTCACCCTCGCCCCGGGTTCGCCGACCCGCTCACACGCGGAGCGCGTGAGTGAGGGGTTAGAAGAGTCGCTGGCGACGAAAATCCTCGCCGTCTTTCGGTGCGCCGGCCGGATACCACGAAGAATCGCACCCTTCGAGACGGCCAAGAGCCTCCTCAGAAGGGCTGCGGTAAAAGTGAGGTGGCCGAGAGCGTCGGCGGATCACTCCGCTTGACGCTTCGGCGGCGCGCGATTAGGTTTGAATCGCCGGGCGTCGACACGGCCGTCGGTGGCGCCTGAAGCGTTCGTTCCTCCAACCAGGAGCCGAGGCATGGTCCGCTAGGGAAACGCGTCCGCATCGTCAAAATCCCTCCCGCGAAACGCGGCGAGGCAAGGGAAGATGGTGCGAGCCCGGTTCCCGGCGCGGTCTGTACGCCCGCGGGGCGTCACCCTTTCAACGACGCCCGATTTTCGATTCGCGACCCCTCACCGGAACCGTCGCTCGCCGCAGCAATGGAGTGGATTCATGACGGCAACGATGTTGCATCTGTCGGCGATCGATTTTTCCTACGGCACCGCGCCGGGTTTGTTGTTCGCGAACCTGACGCTCGCGTTCGGCCGCGGTTGGACCGGAATCGTCGGCGCCAACGGCACCGGCAAGACCACCCTGGTGCGCCTCGCCTGCGGCGAACTGGAACCGCTGGCCGGGCGGATCTCGGCTCCCCAACCCGCCGTCTACTGCCCGCAACGCACGGACGATCCGCCCGAGCATTTCGCCGCTTTTCTGGCCGCTGACGGACCGGCCGCGTACTGGCGGAGCCGCCTGGGGATGGAAGCGGACTGGCTGCGGCGCTGGGACACGCTGAGCCACGGCGAACGCAAGCGGGCCCAACTGGGCGCCGCCCTGTGGCGCGAGCCGGCGGTGCTCGGCATCGACGAACCCACCAACCACCTGGATCGCTCGGCGTTGGAATGGATCGCCCAAGCCTTGGCAAGCTTCACCGGTATCGGCCTGCTGGTGAGCCACGACCGCGAGTTGCTGGACCGCCTCTGCGCCCGCTGCGTTTTCATCGATCCGCCGCTGACGCGCGTGTTTCCCGGATCGTACAGCGCGGCCGTAGAGCAGCGGGACCGAGCCGATCTTCACGCCGCGCGCGAACGCGAACGGGCCGAGGAAAACGTCCGCCGGCTCGAACGCCTCGTCTCGCGTCGCCGGCACGAGGCGGCGCAGTCCGATCATCGCCTTTCGGGGCGTCACCTGGATCGCCACGATCACGACGGGCGCGGCAAGCTGGGCCTGGTGCGCGTGAGCGGCAAGGACGGGCAGGCGGGGCGGTCGCAGCGCCAGGCGGACAGCCGCTTGCGCCAGGCCAGGGATTCGCTCGGCCGGTTGCCGGTGCGCCAGGCGTACGAACTGGGCATCTGGTTTCGCGGCGAGCGGTCGTTGCGGGACAGTGTCGTTTCCCTGCCGGCGGGCCGCCTGCCGATCGATCCGGCGCGGGTGTTGGAATTTCCGGATTTGCGCATCGGCCCCGAGGATCGGATCGCGCTGACCGGGCCGAACGGCGCGGGCAAGACCACGCTGCTGCGCCACCTGCTGCCCCGGGTCGCGCTGCCGCCGGAGCGGGTGGTGCACCTGCCGCAAGAAATGGATGTAGCCCTATCGCGCGAGGTGCTGGACCAAGTGCGTGGGCTCGACAGCGAGCGGCTCGGGCTGGTGATGACGATCGTCAGCCGCCTCGGTTCGCGACCGGCGCGGTTGCTGGAAAGCCGGGAACCGAGCCCAGGCGAACTGCGCAAGCTCTTGCTCGCCCTGGGCATCGCCCGGCGGCCGCACCTGATCGTGATGGACGAGCCGACGAACCACCTCGACCTGCCGGCCATCACCTGCCTGGAAGACGCGCTTGCCGACTGTCCCTGCGCGCTGCTGCTGGTCAGTCACGACGAGCGGTTTTTGCGCCGCCTGATCCGCCTGCGCTGGGACATTCGCGACGGAACGGTCGTGGTGGGAATCGAGTGAACGGCGCCGCGTCTTACCGCGCTTCTTTTCGCTGCGGCCTGACCTCGAAGGTCAGCACCTGCGAATCGTCGCTGATCACTTCTTCGGGGCCGTTGACGAAGCGCTGGGTCGCCCATTTGAGTTCCAGCCGGCTTTCGATCGGCAACCCGTAATCGAGGTTGAAGCGCCCCTCGTAGGCCGCCGAGGTGAAATTCAGGCCCAGGGTCACGTCGCCCAGTTGAATCATCCCGAAGGGCGATTTGACCTCCGCCTTGCCGTCGGCGACGCCGCTGCCCTCAAGCCGCAGCAGCGAGCCCTCGCGCTGGACGAGGCGGCTGCTCATGACGACGGGGATATACCCCGTCATCGGCGGATGCGGGGCGAATGCTTCGGTCCGTTTCCATTCCCGCCGGACGCGCCAATCGACCGGCAGGTACGTTGCAAACAGAACCGGTTGCAGGTGCTTGTTTTCGGGGTACGGAAAAACCGTCAGCCCGGCGGGCGGCTTGCGCCATTTATCGTTGGCGAAGAAATCCGGCGGCACGGTTTCGCCCCGGAAATCGCGTTGCCAGAGACCTGTGGCGTCGACCACCAGATGCAAGCCGTGATCGCCGACGTTGCGCAGATAATGGGCGCCGGGCGACCGGTCGAACGGGTCGCGGCCGCGGTCGAGCCAGCCGTCGTGGACGATCGCCGGGCGATCGCCCTCGCGGATGGTGACCTGCGAATAGGTCGGCGTCAGCAGCAGATGGGCGCGCCCCGCCGCGTCGGTTTCCAGGACGTCCAGGTTGAAGTGGACCAGCGTCACGCGGGTGCTGGGTTCCTCGGCGCTCTGCCGCGGCTGGTGTTCGAGGCGTTCGGAAAAAACCACCCGGAACGAATCGCCGACCCGCCAGTGGTAGGCCGGATCGGGGGCCGGATTCGAGACCGGCCGCGTTCCGGCGCAAGCGAAAAACACGAAAACCGCCAGGGAAATAAGGATGAGGTTGCGCATGGGGATTGGCTTACCATCACTTCGGATGGGCGGCAAGCCGCCGCCGGGTAATGAAAAGGGCGCGAACGAATCGCGCCCTGAGTTGGTAAAGGAGATGCTTTTACTTGATCCGCAGCACGACGAACGAGGTCGCGCCGTTGCGGTAGACCAGCAACAGGGCCTTTTTCGCCTGAACGGATTCGATGGCGCGTTTGAATTCGGCGACGTTGTTCACCGGCGAGCGGTTCACTTCCAGGATGACGTCGCCGGCCTGCAAGCCTGCGTCGGCGGCGATGCTGCCCTCGCGGACCTGGGCGATCACCACGCCGCGCAACTCGCCGGGCAGGTCGAAGTATTCCTGGATCCGCGGCGTGATGTTGGCCACCGTCATGCCGACCGAAACGTCGCTTTGCTCTTCCGGCGCGTTGGCGCTGACCTTCGTGGCCGACTCGTCCTGGTCGGGGTTGGCCTTGATCGTGACGTCGACGGACTTGGTCGCCTTGCCGCGGATGATCTCCAGCGTGACCGTGGTGTCCAGCGGCGTCTGCGAAACCATGTTGCGCAGGTGCGCCGAGTCGATCACATCCTTGCCGTTGTATTTGACGATCACGTCGCCGCGCTGCAAGCCGGCCTCGGCCGCCGGGCTGTTTTTCACCACGTCCGACACCAGCGCGCCGCCGGTTTTCTCCAGCCCGAACTGATCGGCCATCTCGGCCTTCACGTCCTGCACCATGGTGCCCAGGTAGCCGCGCTGCACCTTGCCGTATTTGATCAAGCTGTCCATGATCACCCGGGCCATGTCGACCGGAATGGCAAAGCCGATGCCCTGGTAGCCGCCGCTGCGCGAGAAGATGGCGGTGTTGATGCCCACCAGCTCGCCGCGCGTGTTGACCAGCGCGCCGCCCGAGTTGCCCGGGTTGATCGCCGCGTCGGTCTGAATGAAATCCTCGTAATCGAGAATGCCCACGTTGGCCCGGCCGAGCGCCGAGACGATGCCCATTGTGACCGTCTGCGACAACCCGAAGGGATTGCCGATCGCCAGCACGACCTCGCCCAGGCGCAGGGTCGAGGATTGGCCGAAGCTCAGCGGTTCGAGGTCGTCGGCCTCCACCTTGAGCACCGCCAGGTCGGCCTTGCTGTCGCTGCCGATGACCTTGGCGGTGAGTTCGCGCCCGTCGCCCAGCACGACCAGAATGTCCTCGGCGTCGGAAACGACGTGGTTGTTGGTCAGGATGTAGCCGTCCTTGGTGACGATCACGCCCGAGCCGAGCGCGCGTTCGCGCCGTTCGCGCGGCACCTGGTTGAAGAAACGCTCGCCGAAAAAGTGCCGGAAAAACGGATCGGCGTGAAAGGGCGTCTCGTTCTGCGGCATGCGGATCACCTTGGTGGTGGAGACGTTGACCACGCTTTTCACCGCTTTTTCGGCGACGGCCGAATAGCCTTCCGTCGCCGACGTTTGCGGCGCGACGGGCAGGGGAGTAACGGTGGTGGTCGCCGACCCGGTCGGCTTTTTCGGTCCCTTGAACTGACAAGCCGCCAGCCCGACGGCTAAAATCAGGACCAAGAAAACGACTAACGACCGAAAGAAAACGCGGTTTTTCATGTTTTTTCTCCACCTCGCCGCGATTGGCAAAATCAACCGGATTCTTTCATCCGATTGGTCAATTAGACCCGAAACGCCCCGAAAAGGTTTGCAATCAATATAACCACGATCCAAATTTGTTGACCCAGGTCGGCGATTGATTTTATACCTTAATGACAAAAGCCTCAAAATGGTGGCAAATTGGACGGATTCCGGCCCCTGTTTCAGCGGGAATAGTTCTCGCCGGATGTCGTAAAAACGCTTGTTATTTTTGCGGACGCCGCGCTATTTTCAAGCCGGATCATTCGGGACCAGGATTATGAAAAGCGTCTCTTGCTACCACTGCGGCTCGGGTCGGCATTCCTTCTATGCCGCCGAAAACGGTTTTACCCTCGTGCGCTGCGACGGCTGCGGCCTGTTGTACGTGACGCCGCGGCCGGACGAGCGGGAAATCGCCGCCGGCCATGAGTTGGGCGTGCATCAGGGCGAACAAAAGTTGGAAGTCACCGGCCGCTTCGCTGAGGTGAAGGTCGGCCGCTACCTGAATATCCTGCGCGATTTTTTCGGCGACGAGTTGCGTGAAAAACCCGTGAGCTGGCTCGACATCGGCTGCGGCCACGGCGAGTTTCTGGTGGCGCTGAGGGAATTTTCCGGCGGAAAAATCGTCGCCAGGGGAGTGGAGCCGAACCTGGCCAAGCAGGAATCGGCGCGGTCGCGCGGCTTGGACGTCGGCTTCGCTGACCTGCGGACCGAAGCCCGGCGTTACGATTTCGTTTCCGCGCTCAACGTCTACGGCCACTTGCCCGAACCGCCGGCGACCCTGAGCGATTGGCGGCGCCTGCTCAATCCGGGGGGAGAATTGTTTCTGGAGACCGGCGACACGGCCGAATTGCCGGCGAATAAGCACCCCAAGCCGTTTTACCTACCCGATCATTTGTCCTTCGCCTCGCGGCGGATCGTCACGGACCTCTTGCGGCGGATCGGTTTCGACGTGCTGGATTCCCGGGTTTATTACTGGATCAAGCCGGGGCCCGTGACGGTGACCAAGGAAACCGTCAAAATTTTCTGGCCGGGAAAGAAGTCGAGCCTCCGCTACATGTTCCGGCCGACCGATCTGTACATCCGCGCGCGGCGGAAGGAGTAGTTTGATTCGGCAAGGTGATCTCTGTGGCGCTTTGCCGAAGGGCGAGCTTGGGCCTTTGCGAACGCTTTGGCCCACGGGCCCGGTCACGATTTCACCTCTCCGCCAAACCCTCCGCCGGATTTGCCGGAACTGATAATTTTCGTTTATTTTTCCGCGACTTCCGATTTAACTATGATCGCCAATGGGAGTCCACTCGTAAGTATTAAAAATGATTCATATTTTTCCCTTGTTTTTTTTTCAAAGATGTATCTTTCTATTCGCCTTCCGGGTGGAGCAGCGTGGTTGGATGAGGTGAGGGTGGCAGTGAAGGCGCTTGGAGAGC
>JAAYVF010000010.1 GCA_012517325.1 Myxococcales bacterium
CAAAGCCCGATGCAAAACGGAAAATCGAAAGGGAACAACCAACTGGACGTGGGTCTATCAGGCCTCGGCTCCGAACTCTACGTAACCAAGGGGACATTTTTGCTGCACAGTTAAGGGGACATATTGCCTAAGTATAAACAATAGAACGCTGAAATGGGGTCGATTTTTCGTCTGTCGAAGGAAAAGCGCAAAAAGAATCCCGGGATGTGGCCGCGCCGCCGCCGCGCCGCTTGACTTCACCCGGGGATTGGGCGACTTTGTGCACCGTCCGCGACGGACCCGAGTTGAACGGAGAGGCCAAGCATGTCGATTCTGGAACTGGCGATACGCGAGAAAATCCCTTTTCTTTCCGAACGGGAAGCCAAGCTGCTCTTGGCGGAATACGGCATCCCCGTCACCGAAGACCGGCTGGTCACCAGCGCGGCGGACGCCGTGGCGGCGGCCGGGGAAATCGGTTTCCCGGTGGTGCTCAAGGGCTGCGGCCGGACGCTGTTGCATAAAACCGAACTGGATCTGGTGCGACTCAATCTGAAAGACGCCGCAGCCGTCGCGGCGGCGGCCGCCGATTTGCTCGCGCGCCTGCCCGCCGACGCCGAGGGCCTGCTGGTCGGGCCGATGCTCGACACCCGCCGCGAATTCATCGCCGGCGTGACGCAGGATCCGCAGTTCGGGGCGGTGGTCGCGTTCGGCCTGGGCGGGATTTTCACCGAGACGCTCAAGGACGTCGCCTTCCGCGTGGCGCCGTTCGGCCACAACGAGGGCCTGTCGCTGATCCACGACGTCAGCGCCCGCAAACTGATGAAAGCGGTGCGGGGGCTCCCCGCGATCGACAAACACCAGATGGCCGACCTGCTTTCCGGGTTGTCGCGCCTCGCGGCCGAACAGCCGGCGATCGCCGAAATCGACTGCAACCCCATCCTGGCCGCCGGTTCGCGCCCGGTCGTGGTCGACGCGCTGGTCAAGCTCAATCACAACGGCGGCAAGGCCTAGGCCGCTGTTGCCCGAGCGATTAACGACGAAGGGCGGTCCGCGGACCGCCCTTCGATTTTAATCCGTGTTCGTTCGGATCAACTGCCGCAGCCCCAGAGGAAATTGTCGTCGGCGCTGCTGTCGCTGTCGTCGTCGGACGAGCCGCCGTCGGACAGTTGGACCGAGCAGTGCTCGGTGACGCAGGCTTCCATGTCGTCGCAGTTATCCACCTGGTCGTAGCAGGACTGCAGGCATTCCCAGTTGTTGCCGCCGCTGCTGTTCTCGCACATGGTCAGGGCGCTGGCCGGCGAGATGTTCTGGCCGTTTTCGTACACCAGAGAAAAGTCGCATTTGTTGTAGATCGTCTGCAACAGTTTGCCGCAGTCGCTGTCGTCGAAGTCGTAGTCGTCGCCGGTGTCGTCGTCGCCGCCGGTGTCGTCATCGTCGTCGGAACCGGGGGTGATGACGATCTGCACCGTGTCGGTGGCGGTCGCGCCCTGGTTGTCCTTGACCGTCAGCACGATGTTGTAGGTGCCGGTGTCGTGGAAGGTGTAGGTGAGCTTTTTGCCGGTGCCGACCAGGTCGTTGCTCTGCTTGTACCGCCAGGTGTATTGCACGATCTTGCCGTCCGAATCCTTGCTGTCGGTGCCGTCGAAGGTCACCTTCAAGGGGGCGGAACCCTTGGTCGGGGTCGCCTTGGCGACGGCGGTCGGCGCCTGGTTGACGCCGGCGTATTCGACCAGCGCCGCGTACGCGTCCACTTCGCCGTAACCGAGCTGGCTGGTCCATTTGCCGACGCCCGACGAGGACCGCGCCGTATTGCACATCGCCTGCCGGATGCCGGACGCGTCGGCGCCGCCGTGCTCGACCAGCAAGGCCGCGACGCCGGCGATGTGCGGCGAGGCCATGCTCGTGCCGCCGAACGAATAGAAGCCGACGCCCCACGTCGGTTCGTAGGCTTCCTGCACGATGTCGACGCCCGGCGCCGAGATGTCCAGGGCGCTGCCGTAATTGGAAAAGTCGGCGCGCGACGGGTTGGCGCCGACCGAGTGCCGGTTGGTGGCGCCGACGGCGATGCAATTCTCGTAGGCCGCCGGGTAATCGACCGTGCCGGCGTATTCGTTGCCCGAAGCCGCCACCACGACCACGTCATGGCTCACCGCGTTGTTGATCGCGTTGTTGGTCGAGGAAACGTAGCCGCCGCCGCCCAGCGACATGTTGATGACGTCGGCGCCGTTGCTGACGGCGTAATTGATGGCCGAAAGGATGTCGCTTTCCAGCGCGCCCTGATCGTAATCGGGAAACACCTTGAGCGGCATGAGCTTGGCGTTGTAGGCGATGCCCGCGCAGCCTTTGCCGTTGTTGGTGTTTTCGGCGACCGTGTTGGAAACGTGCGTGCCGTGGCCGATGTAATCCTGCACGTTGCTGTCGTTGCCCCAGAAATCGTAACCGGTCAGCAGGTTTTTCACCGGATCGGTCATGCCGGTCTTGCGGTAACCGGTATCGATCACCGCCACCGTGGCGCCCTGGCCCGTGGCAATGTCCCAGGCGTCGTTGACGTAGATCTGGCGGAAGTTGCCCTGCTGCGAGGAATAGTAGGGATCGTTGGGCGTCATCAGGACGCGGTGAATGTAATTCGGCGCCACGTCCCGCACGCCCGACAGATCGCGCAGCTCCTCGAGTTGCGCGGCGAGATCCGTCGCCGGATCGATGTCGACCACGCCGATCGCGATCTCGTCGCCCTTGTAAAGGGCGAGGGCGTCGAAATCATCGGCCTCGACCAACGTGCCGTCGAGCATCGAAAGCTGGCGCAACGACCAACCGGCCGCCGCCAACTCGTGCCGGACATCGATCACGGAAAAGTCCGGAGCGAATTCAATGATGCAACTATCGGCCGCGGCCTCGTGCCCCTCATACCAGGTCGATGCGCTGTACATGGTGGCGAAAGACGCCAGAGGGAAAAGGAAAAGAAAACAGGCGGCCAAAACCAGACGCGGAATAAACGAACGACGGTGCATACGCCAATCTCCAAGCCGACCCAGGCTGGCGGACAATTTAGTGGAGTTTTCATCGCTCCACAAGAGCGGACTCAACCCCACCGCCAAGGGATTAAATCGGATCATCCGGGTCGGACCTCAACCGTTAATTTGTCACGGTTTTCGCGGTGGCATCATTGACGCCGCCGCCATGGCCGGTCTATAAAAGCGCGAATCGCGCCGCGGGAGAGCAAAATACGATGGAAACCAAATACGACCATTTGGAAATCGAGCGGAAATGGCAGACGCGCTGGAGCCGGGAACAGACCTACAATACGGATCTGGCCGGCGCGAAGCGCCCGTTTTACAACCTGATGATGTTCCCTTACCCGTCCGCGGAAGGGTTACATGTCGGGAATTGCTTTGCTTTTACCGGCGCGGACATCTTCGGCCGCTTCATGAAAGGGCGGGGCTATGACGTGTTCGAGCCGATGGGTTTCGATGCCTTTGGCATCCATTCCGAAAATTACGCGCTCAAGGTCGGCACGCACCCCTGGAACCTGATCCCGAAAAACGTCGAAAACTTCCGCGAAAACCAGCTCAAACGGCTGGGCGCGATGTTCGATTGGGCGCACCAGGTCAACACCACCGAGCCGGGCTATTACCATTGGACCCAGTGGATTTTCCTGCAACTTTTCAAGCATGGACTGGCCTACTACCAGGAAGGGCTGGTCAACTGGTGCCCGAGCTGCAAAACCGTGCTCTCCAACGAGCAGGTGGCCGGCGGGGTCTGCGAACGCTGCGATTCGACCGTCACCAAGAAGAACCTGCCCCAATGGTACTTTAAAATCACGGCTTACTGCCAACGGCTGTTGGACAACCTCGAGTGGATCGACTGGTCGGAAATCACCAAGCACGCGCAGCGGCGCTGGATCGGGCGGTCGACCGGCGCGGAAATCGCCTTCACGGTCGAGGACCACGAGGAAAAGCTGGTGGTTTTCACCACCCGCCCCGACACGCTGTACGGCGCGACCTACATGGTCGTGGCGCCGGAACATCCCCTGGTGAAACAATTGACGGTGCCGGCCTGCCGCGCGGCGGTCGAGCGCTACGTCGCCGAGTCGATGGCCAAGTCGGAGATCGAGCGCGAGGCCGAGGAACTGGAAAAGACCGGCGAGTTCATCGGCGCCTACGCGATCAACCCGCTCAACGGCGCCCGCATTCCCATCTGGATCAGTGACTACGTGCTGATGGGTTACGGCACGGGCGCGATCATGGCGGTGCCGGCGCACGACACCCGTGACTTCGCCTTCGCGAAAAAATTCGACCTGCCGATCATCGAGGTCATCAGTCCCGACGGCGGCACCCACGAATTGAACGAAGCCTACACGGGCGAGGGCGTGCTCATCCAATCCGGCCAGTTCAACGGCGTGCCGAGCCTGGAAGCCGTTCAAAAGGTGACCGACTACCTCGTCGCGCGCGGCCTCGGCAAGCACATGGTCAATTACCGCCTGCGCGACTGGGGCATCTCGCGGCAGCGTTATTGGGGGCCGCCGGTGCCGGTGGTGCATTGCCCCAAGTGCGGCATCGTCGCGGTGCCCGACGACCAATTGCCGGTCGAATTGCCCTACATCGAGAACTTCAAGCCGATGGGCACCGGCGAAAGCCCGCTGGCTTCGATCGATTCCTTCATCCAGACCCCTTGCCCGACCTGCGGCGGCCCGGCGAAGCGCGATTGCGACGTCATGGACAATTTCCTCGACAGCGCCTGGTATTTCTTCCGGTATCTGTCGGCGAACGACGACGCGCGGGCTTTCGATCCGGCCCTGGTGAAAAAGTGGCTGCCGGTCGACATGTACATCGGCGGCAACGAGCATGCGGTACTGCATCTGATGTACACGCGCTTTCTGACGATGGCCTTCAAAGACATGGGGCTGATCGACTTCGAGGAGCCGTTCAAGAAATTCCGCGCCCATGGGCTGCTCATCCGCGACGGCTCGAAGATGAGCAAATCGAAGGGCAACGTCGTCAACCCGGACCAGTACCTCGACGGCTACGGCGCCGACACGTTCCGCACCTACCTGATGTTTCTCGGTCCCTTCCACGAGGGCGGCGATTTCCGCGACACCGGCATCATCGGCGTCCGGCGCTTCATGGAACGCGTCTGGCGGCTCGTGGCCGACAGCGAGGTTTCCGCTTCGCCCCTGGCCGGCAGCGCGGAACTCGGACCGGTGCACCGGGCGATCAAGAAGGTGACGCAGGACCTCGAGAAGCTGCATTACAACACGGCGATCGCCGCACTGATGGAGCTGACCAACGAGTTGTACAAGTGGCCGCAGCAGAAAAAAGAGGCGCTGGAATCGCTGCTCAAGCTGCTGCACCCGTTCGCGCCGCACCTGACGCACGAATTGTTCGAGCGCCTCGGCAACTCGGTGCTGCTGGCCGACGCGGGCTGGCCGGAATGGAACGAGGACTATTGCGCGGTCGAGGAGATCGAGCTGGTCATCCAGATCAACGGCAAGCTGCGCGGCCGGGCCATGATGCCGATCGACGTGGACGAGGCGGGCGCCTGGGCCAAGGCGTCGGAACTCGAAGGCGTCAAGAAGTACCTCGAGGGCGTCACCGTGGTGAAAAAGATTTTCGTGCCGAAAAAGCTGCTGAACATCGTGGTCAAAGGCTAGTCGGCGCGGCTTTGCTCCGCGCGGCGGGCGCGGCGCAGCCGGCCGGCGATCTCCTGTACCGTTTCCAGCACGAACCAGCCCAGCAGCCCGCCGTAGGCGGTCATGAACGGGCCGTTCGATTTCAGCGGGCAGCCGTTGGCGCAACCGACGAAATGGTAATAGGCGTAGCCACCGGCCGCGCCGAGCAACAGTCCGGCCAGCGAAATCAACCGGCTGGTTTTTGTCTTCATTTGCCTTGCCTTTTCCAAACCTCGCATTGGTCGCGATAGTCGCAGAGGGAATAGGGCTGCACGCAGCGCGCGCAATCGGGATGATCGCAAATCGGAATTGCAAAGCGCCGGCACAGCAGCCGTTTTTCGCGGTCGGGATGGATGGCGCAGGCTTCCGGTTTCGTCGCTTGCAAAAGCCCCTCCGGGTTGCTTCTTGGATTGTAAATATAACGCTAGATTCCGCCGCGACAACCGCTGCCTTTTGAATATTTTGGCGTGTCGGCACGGTTTGTCTTCGCGGAATTTTTCCTCATGATTGGCTCTTTTGAGGATGAAGAATGACGGGAAGCTTGACTTGGTCGGGTGCATTTGCGTATAAATAATAATATAAATGATAAGTGGTGAGAGCCATGGGAAATATTTCTTTATTTGTGTTGATAATGGCCGGCCTCATGGGCGTCGGTTTCCTTTTTTCCTGCGCTACCAGCGGTGAGGATGACAGTGGCGATGGTGCATCCGCTTCGGATGATGACGCCGCCACCGACGACGATAACGTTAGCGACGACGACAACGATAACGACGATAATGACGATAACGACGACGACACCACGGTGCCGCCGATGCCCGGTTCCGGCTTGCTGCTCTATACCGACGCCGATCTGAACCTGCGATCCTGGATGCGGACCGAGAACGGCTGGGAGGAAATGGCGGTCCCGGCGGCCGGCTTTCTATTGTGTTTCGGTCCGGTATTGCTGCTCGACGGTTCGCATGCGTACTCAGCCGTCAATCGAACCAAGTGGGTCATGGAGAAAGGCATGTCCGTCAGCACCTCGAACGGGCATTCCTGGCTGCGGTTCGATTGGCAAAACGGCTGGCGTCTGGATCCGCAACGCTCGCCGGCCGGGAACCTGGCCAACATTTCCCATCTCGGACTGACGAGCGACGGTGTTTTTTGGACCGGAGCGGAGGAATGGTATTCCGAAATGGACTCGGGCGTCGGCCCCGGGCTTCACTATGAGTTCCTGACGCGCGATCGATTGTTTCATTACACCGGCAACCAGGCGATCGCGGATCTGACCCTGGCCTATCTGAGCGTGACCGCCATGGCCGTTCCGGCTCCCGATTTCGGCCAGGCCTGGGCCGAGAAAAACATGCTGTCGCCGCAGGAGGAATTGTGGCGCTTCGACGGCCTGGAGTGGACTTTGGCGACGATTCCGCCGGCCATGGCGGGTGGCGCCGCCGATTGGTTCTGGTTTACTGACGCGGCAAACGGGTATGCCGCCTGGCGCTCCAAGTATTTGCCGACCCGACGCTTGTTCCGGTTCGGCGACGGCGAATGGACGGAAGTCCCGGCCCCGGCCGGGTGTGAGACGGTGACGCCGACGCAAGTCCAGTCATTCGGCGGTTATGCCGTGGGCATCGATACGAGCCGAAGGACTTCCCGGTTTTGGGAGTATCGCGAGGGGCAATGGCAGTGCCGCAATGCCGCATTGCTCGATGCGGATTGGACCTGGTTCCATGCCGCGGTGACCACCGATGAACGCGCGTATGCCATCGTGAAAAACGCGGATGGCGAGCCGAAACTGATAGAAATCACCGCCGGGGCGGTGAATGACATTTCCCTGCCGGCGGAGGTAACGATGCCGATCGGGGTGCTGGTTCTGGGTGAAGACGCGCCGCCGATCGGTTATGCGCCGTTGTCGCCCAATTGCCTCAACTGAGGCGGATCGCCTTTTTTGCTTGACAGCCACGCCGCCGGTCGTGATAAATTTTATCAAATCATAACGTCTCCAGAAAAAAAGTAATTTGTCGAATGGCTTCGAGGCAATCAAATACCCGGACCAAGGGCGGTTATCGCAACCATTGAAAACGGAGGGATGGCGATGAAGTTATTTTTGAGATTGCTGATGGTGTTGTTGATTTCCCTGCTGTCGTTGACGGCTTGCGGCGGCGGCGACGATGACGACGACAACGATGCCGGCGACGACGATGCCGGCGACGACGACGCCGGTGACGATGACGCCGCCGATGACGACGCGGCCGACGACGATGCCGGCGACGACGACTCGGGCGATGATGACGACGATGACAACGATGCGGACGACTGGTCCGATTTCTTCCCGCCGCCCGCCGGTCCGTTGGGCACCTATCGTATTTATATCAACGAGGAAGAAACCGAATTTTCGGACATTCCGGTCGAAGTGGTCGGCGAGGACTCCACGACGTTCCCGGGTGAAACCTACTCGCTGTTGCAGGCCGGCGATTTCGACGCCTCGGCGACGAACGGCCAACGGACCTGGTTCGATTTGTACACCGTGTTGCAGGCGGGCATCCGGCGCAGCGAAGTGTATGAGGATTTGAAGGCGCCCGATCCTACTTTCAGCATCACTTTCGATCCGGCGATCCTTATCGAGTTCGATCAAGCGGTCGGCGAAACGCGCACGAACGACACCACCGGTACCTGGGATTTCGGCGACGGGGTGACCGTCGAATCCGATTTCTCGGCCGCCGCGACGGTGCAGGACGACAACGCGTCGATCGACGTTCCCTTCGGCACCGTGACCGGCTGCCGGAAAGTCGCTTTGGCCGTGACCGAGACGGGCGACGACGGGATTCCGTTCACCACCGATTCGACGTTCTACGTGCATCCGGATTACGGCATCATTCGCATCGAAATGGTGCCGGGGTTCTTCTCGATCGACCTGGTGGCGTTGCCGTAAGGTTTGAAAAGATTGGTTGAGCCAGAGCGCCTTCGGCCGACCGGCCGAAGGCGCTTTTTTTCGACAATCCCACGGTTATTCGTTCAACACGCGCCGCACAGCCGGCAACGGTGCCCCAAATTGCACGGCGGCGAGGTTTTACCGGCGAGGGCGTTTTCGTATTCCTTTTCGAGGTAGTCGCGGCGGACGCCGATGTCGAGGTGATCCCACGGCAGGCAATCGCCGAATTCTCGCTGGGCGGTGAGCAGGGCTAGGTAATCCGGCCGCCAGGCCTTCAAGCCGCGTTGAATATTGCCCGCTTCGGCAACCCGCAGCGCCAGATCCGCCGTTCGCCGGTCGCCCAATGAAAGCAAAGCCTGTAAAACCGCTTCGCGCGGCGATTCGCTTTGCATTTCCACGTTCGGCAGGGGACGCAGCTTGTTGCGCAGGTCGGCTAGCTGTTTTTGCCGTTCGGCGGGGTCGCCGTACGGATGCCATTGAAAGGGCGTCTGCGGTTTGGGAATGAACGGGTTGACGCTGGCGATGATTTTTCCCGCCCGGCCTTTCGCCTTCCAGCCGACCATCGCCGCGTCGCGGCAGCGTTGGGTCAGTTCGACGATCGCGACCCGATCCTCGGCGGTTTCGGTCGGCAACCCGATCAGGTAGTACAGCTTGATGTTGCGGATGCTGGCCGCCGCCGCGCGCGCCACCTCGGCCAGGATTTCCTTGTCGGTCGCCGGTTTGTTGACGACCGCGCGCAGGCGGGCCGTACCCGCTTCCGGCGCCAGGGCGGCCGCGGCCAGGGCGGCGGCGGTCAGGCGGGCCCATTGCGCGTCGCTCAGCGCGCCGCGCCGGATCGAGGACAGCGTGACGCGACGGCCGTCCGCCGCGGCGATCCATCGTTCGAGCTCCGGATGACCCGAGACGTTCGAGCCGACGAGCCCGAGCGCATCCTCGCCGAGGCGGGGCAGGCTCGCCGGCGGCGAGGCGGGCCGGAAGGGCAGGAAAAGATGGCCGGCGGCGCAGAAGCGGCAGCGGTTGACGCAGCCGCGAGCGGTTTCGATCAACAGGGTGTCGCCGAAGGCCGCGCTCGGAGCGCGCAGATGCAGGCGCGTCAGCAGCGGATCGAAGCGGGCCTCCTTGGGCACCGCCACGCGGGCGGGAAAGCCGCCTCGCGCCTCGACCGCGAGCAGCCGGCCGTCGGCCGCGTAACGCGACTGGTAATACCGCCCAACGTAGGCGCCGGGCAGGTCGCGCAATCCGGCGAGAAAATCCTCGCGCCGCGCCGGGTCGTGGTCGCGCAGGTAATCCAGAAACGGGCGCAGCACGGCCTCGCCTTCGCCCAGCAGGCATACGTCGGCCAGCGCGGCCGTGGGTTCGGGGTTGAGCATCGGCACGACGCCGCCGGCGACGATCAGCGGCGCGGCGTCGTCGCGCGCTGCGGCGCGCGGGGCGAGGCCCGCCAGGCGCAGCAGTTCCGCGAAACGGACCAGGTCGTTTTCGAAGGAAAGCGAGACGAACCAGACGTCGGCGTCGGCGGCGGCGCGATCGTCGTCGATGGCGCGCAAGGTGTCGCGCTCGACCTCGGCCAGCAGGGCCGCATCCGGCCACACCGCGCGCGCGACGCCCAGGCCGGCCGAGGCCAGCGCGTGAAACAGCCATTGGTAGCCGAGGTTCGACATCGCCACTTCGTAGGGGCTCGGGTAGACGGCGACGGCGCGCCGCCAGCCGTGGCGCGGCAGCGGTTCGCCGACTTCGGCCGCGCGCCGGGCGGCGTGCAGTTTCGCGGTTTTTTGCGTCATCACGGCGCACTTTATCGCAAGGCGGGGCGCGGAACCAGCTTGAGCCGCCGCCGTCGATTTTGGTATGGTCGAGCAGTAATCGCCCACGGAGGATGCCATGCCCAAGTGCAAGAGCTGCAGCGCGGATCTCGAAGCGACTGTTTCGGCCTGCCCCTATTGCGGCGATACCGCGCCGTTCGCCAGCGCCGCGCCACCGCCGCCCCCGCCCGCCGCGCCCGCGCCGCCG
>JAAYVF010000011.1 GCA_012517325.1 Myxococcales bacterium
CCTCCAGGACGCAGACCAGCAACCTCATCCGCTGTAACTCCTTGGGAGTCATCGAAATCATGTCCTTCTTCATGGGGGACATAATCGCTAAGCAGTTACAGGGGACAAAGTCGCTAAGCTAATACAGGCGCGAACCGCGTTTTTCACTCCGCGATATTTCGTACAAAACGCCGATTTTCGTCGGTTTTGTTTGGCCGGCCGATGAGGAAAACGGCGAACCGGGCGCGTAAACTTTTTTTCCTCGCGGGGAAAAATCGTATACAATGGTTCGGCACACTGATGTGAGGAGGTCACATGCCGTATTGTCCCCGATGCAAAACCGAGTACGTCGCCGGCGTGTCCGTTTGTTCCGATTGCGGCGTGGAACTGGTTCCCGCGCTGACGCCCGAACAAATGGAGGACGAAGACCACCCCAATTACCAATACGAAGTGGCCACCGAGGCGCTCGGCGAAATCCAAACCCGGATCCTCTGCGCCGAACTCGAACAGGCCGGCATCCCCTACATCCTGTCGGGCGACGAGTTGGGCACGGTGCACGTCTATCCCGCCAAGGATTCGCGCGTCTGGGTGCCCAAGCGCTACCTGGAAAAAACCAAGGAACTGCTGGAAACCGTTCTGACCCCGGCCGACGACGAGTCGTTGGAAACCGACGCGGCCGGCGACAATGTCGAAATCTTCTTTTGCGACCATTGCGGCGCCGAGGTACCGAGCGACGCCAAGAAATGCCCGGAGTGCGGCGAATCGTTCGAATAAAAGAAAAACAATCCTGATCAGGCCGGGGCGCGTTTCACCGCCCGCACGATCACTTCACTGCCCAGAATGGCGATCTCTTCGTCGACGGCCAACCCGAGCCGCTCCAGTTCGGCGCGCAGGCGCTCGCGGGTGTAAGGGTTCGGATGCCGGCCCGCCGTGCGGGTCGGTTGGATGCGGGAATAAAACCAATTGACCAGCGGCCAGCGCCACGAGCCGTAATCGGGCGTGCCGACGATCAGCGAACCGCCCGCGGCCAGGACGCGCGCGGCCTCGGCCAGGAGGTTCCGGTCGGCGTTATCCTCGATGACCTCCGAACAGACGACCGTGGCGAAGGCGCCGTCGGCGAAGGGGAGCCGGCCGGCGTCGGCCAGCACCACCCGGCGGTTGTAGCGCCGCAAAAACCGCAGCTTCGCCGGATTGGCGTCCACCGCGATCACCCCCGGGTACTGCGCGGCGAAGACCGACGATCCGCTGCCCACGTCCAGCACCGGGCCCGGCGCGCGTAGCAGCGAGGTCACGGCCCGGTAGCGGCGGCGTTGCCAGAACCGTTGCAGGGGAATCCGGCTGTAAAACGCGTTGAAATCGTAATCCGCCGCGTTCAGGTCGTGGCGCTGCTTCCAGAGGTCGACGACGGTCCGCAGATAGCCGACGCCGAAGCGCAGAATGCGGGCGTTGCTGGCCCCGGCCAGGCGCGGCTGGTAAAAAAACGGTACCTCGCGCACGTGGTAGCCGCCGCGCAGCAGCGCCACCAGGATTTGCTGCAGCACGTCGAAATTGCCGCCCGCGAACGACAGCTCGCGCAGCGCGGCGCGCCGGTACAACCGGAAGCCCGATGACAGGTCGCCGATGGGAATCGACAGCGCCGTCGCGAAAAAGGCGTTGAGCACGCGCGACAGCAGGTAGCGCCCGTAGGGCATCACGGCGTAACCGCCCGGCACGTAACGGCTGGCGATGACCAGGTCGGCGTCCGCCCGCGCCCGCCAGAGGCTTTCGACGAATTGCGGCGGATGCGAAAGGTCGGCGTCCATCGTCAGCACCCACTCGCCCCGGGCCCGCGCGAACCCGGCCAGCAGCGCGCCGCCGTAACCCGGCTGCGTCTGTCCGATCACCTCGGCGCCGTGCCGCCGTGCGACCTCCGCCGTGCCGTCCGGCGACGCGGCGTCGACCACCACCACCTCGAAAGCGAGGCCGAGCCGCGCGCCGACCCCGCGCACGCCGTCCACGGCCGACCCGATGCTGTCCGCCTCGTTGCGGGCCGGGATGATGACGCTCAGGTCCAAATCTTTTTCGGGCGAAGTCGCCACCGCGTTGCTCCAGATTGCCGGGATAACCCGATTTCGGTGCGGCGATCATAATGCAAAGCGGCCGGCCGGACAAACGGACCGCCGGCGCTCAGCGGGAAAAAAAACGGCCGCCCGCGCGGGCGGCCGTCCGTTCTTGCGCGATCGCCGGCCGGCTCAGTACAACGTGCCGAGCACCTCGGCGGAGGTGACCGGCTCGTCGCTCTCGATTTCGGCCAGCTTGTCGGCGATGTTTTCCGGAAGCTGAACGAGCAATTCGCGGTTGCGGTCTTCGGGCGAACCCATGCCGCCCAGATCGCCCAGGCCGTCGTAGCCGCCGATCAACTCGTCCTCGAACGCCAATTCGCGGCCCAGCTCGGACAGCTTGTCGGCGTCGTCGTTTTCGATCGACCAGTGATCGTAAAGGGTCAAGTAGATCGACGCAGTGCCGTCGCGGTTGTCCACCAGTTCCACGATATGCGCCTGCTGCGGGAAGGTCATGGCCGACGGCGTCTCCACTTCCCAATAGCCGAACAGCGGGTCGCCTTCCGGGTCGGGGTGCGGCACGATTTTGTTGTCGTGGCCGTGGCCCACCAGGTGCAAAATGACGTTTTCGTAGCTGTTGAGCAGCGCCGTCAGCTCCTCGCCGCCTTGCGGCGTCGACTCGACCGAATGGTGCGAACCGAGGATGACCAGCACCTCGTCGGCGGCGGCCTGATCCAGTTCGTCGGCCAGCCAGGCCAACTGCGTTTCGCCGATGCCGCCGTCGTCCAGCACGGTTTCCTCGCAACTGTCGAGCATCAAAATCCGCACCGGCATCGGCGCCTCGGGCCGGACGTCGCTCCATTCGATGCGGTAGTAGCCACCGTCCGCGCCGTTCACCTTGCCGTCGCTGTTGCGGTCGACGAACCCGTGGCCTTGCGCGTGCAGCATTTGCATGACGCCGTCATGGTACAAAAACGCGCGATCGGGGTCGGAGGCGATCACCACGCCGTCGTCGCTCGCGTCGCCCGGCGTGTCGTGGGTCAGCGTTAGCAGGTCGAACCGCGGATCGAGGTCGTTCAGATAGTTGTCGGGGATCTGACCGGCGAGTTTCGCCACCTGAAACACCAGCCGCCAGTCGAGGTTCATGCCGAACAGGCCGTTGCCGATGTACAGCGGCTGGTCGGGATTGGCTTCCCAGTATTGCACGGCGGAGGCCAGGCCGGGGATATAGCCGAAGTACGACAGGTCGCCCGTGAAATCGTCGTCCTTGAAAAAGGTCAGCGCGGTATCCGGCTCGAAGTTGCCGGTGGCCAGCACGTCGTGGTTGCCGATCGCCGAGAACCACGGCAGCGGGTCGCCGTCGGACCGCAACAGGCCCGGGGTCGGCACGTCGGCGTTGGAGTTGGGATAGCCCGACCGGTTGAAGGCGTCGATGTTATTGCCGTCGCCGTCGGTTTCCTGGATGCCGAAATCGCGTTCGCCGCGATCGAGGCCCGTATCCGGATCGAGGTCGAGATCGCCGGAATCGACGCGGGTGTAACCGGGTTTGCCCGACGCTAAACCGTTGCCGTCGAACACGTCGATGAGCTGCCGCAGCTCGTTCAACTGGCCGTTGTCGGTGCTGTCGCCCAAGCTTAGCGCCAGGTCGAAGTCGCGGCCGTAATCCGACTGGAGGCGATTGGCGGTGCGCACCAGCGCGTTGAGCTGCTGGGCCCCCAGATCCTCCTGCGGCCGGAACGCCGCGTTGAACGTGCCGCCGAGGATGAGGTTGGAGTCGAAGAACGTCAGCCGCGTCGGCGCTTCCTCGTCGGTCTGGTGCAAATCGGTGAAGACGGTGAAGTAGCTCATCGAGAGCCGCTTGGCCTCGCCCGGTTCCAGGTAAGGCGTCGCGCCCAGGTCGTTGCGCTGCTCATGCGGTTCGCCGGGACCCTCGCCGAGCACGTAGCTGTTGCCCTCCGGCACCGGTATCAACGTGACATCCAGCGTCGTGGGCACGGGCGTCGTCGCGGGGCTGGCATCGTCGTTGTCGTCGTTGTCGTCGTCATCGCCGCCGTTGTCGTCGTCGGCCGCGTCGTCGTTATCGTCGTCGTCGCCGCCGCAGCCGGTTCCAAACAGCCAACAGGCCGATAAAACCAGCCCGAGCAACAACCAAAAGAGAACCTGCATCTTGCGTGACATGGGGACTCCTTGAAAAAAGCTTGCTTTCGGATTGATCGGAGATTCACCGGAACCAAACCGATTTTTAGCATTTTTTTCATCAAAGCAAAGCCCTTTTCCTTTTTGCGGCGATTCTCAATAAAATGGCTTGTTGTCGAAGGCCAGAAACATGCCGGCTCGGCGGGAGGAAGGATCATGAATAAAAAACGGCTCGGCGGCGTTCTCATGCTGCTGTTGTTGCTGGCGGTTTCCATCGCGTTGTCGGCCGACCGGCGGGTCGCTCCCGACTGCACCTGCAAGGGCTTCAAGCTCTACGGAAAAATCCAGTTCGTCAGCGCCTTCCCCGATCTGAAGGTCAAGGCGGTCGGCGCGTTTCCTGATCTGAAGGTGCAAACCGTTTCGGCGTTTCCCGACAAATGCGGCAAATGGCAGGTGGTGGACGCCTTTCCCGACACCAAGGTGCAGTTCGTCGACGCGTTCGAGGACGTCAAGGTGCAGTTCGTCGACGCCTTTCCCGGCCTGCCCTGAGTTTTTGCGACCCGTTCCAACCGGCGTTTGAACCGCCGCGTTTTGCGCCGGCCGCCGATCCCGCATACAATCGGTTTTTTCGGAGGTCAGGCCCGATGAAGCCCCGTCTGCTCCTGCTCAACCCGCCGGCCGCGCGGCCGACCCTGCGGGATGATTTTTGCTCCTCGACGAGCAAGGCGGGATACCTTTGGCAGCCGATCGACCTGATTTGCCAGAGCGGTTACCTGGACGCCGATTACGACCTGCGCCTGCTGGACGCACCGGTGGCGCAAACGGCCGCGGGACCGGCCGAGGAAGCGATCGTCGCCTGGCGGCCGGAGGCGATTTTTTCGCTGACGGGCAGCGCCGCTTTTCCGGAGGACTTCGAATTTTTGGGCCGCGTGGCGGAGCGGTTACCGGCGGCGCGGCTGTTCGTCGGCGGCGATCTGGCGCGCTTCCATCCGGACTGGGTGCTGGCCGAGTATCCGTTCATCGAGGGCGTCGTGTTGGATTTCACCCGCCCAGCGCTGCGCGATTGCCTCGCGGGACGCCCCGCCGACCGGTCGGCCCTGGCGCGGCGCGGCGAAACCGCTTCGCCCCTCCCCCTGGCCGCCGGCGAGTTTTCGTATCCGTGGCCGCGCCACGACCTGTTTTGGGCCTTGCCGTACCGCATGCCGTTTCTCGGCCGGCCGTTCGCGTCCGTCCTGACCAATTACGGTTGCGCCAATTCGTGCGCCTACTGCAATTCGTGCCGGATCGGTTTCGCCCGGCGGTCGTTCGACAATCTCTTCGCCGAACTCGACCGCCTCGACGCCCTGGGCATCCGCCACTTGTTCGTCAAGGATTTCACCTTCAACCAGCCGCCGGCGCGCGCCCGGGAACTGCTGGAAACCTGGGCCGCGCGACGGTATCGCTTTCGCTGGACCGGCTACCTGCGCGCCGAGACGATCGACGCCGAACTGGCCGCCCTGCTCGCCCGGACGGGTTGCGTCATGGCACAGATCGGCCTGGAAACGGCGAATCAATCCGCGCTCGCGGCGGCGCGGCCGGGGGCGGACCTGGCGCGGGCCCGCGAGGGCATCGCGCACCTGCGGCGGGCGGGCGTCAGCGCCGGCGCGCATTTCATTTTCGGACTGCCGGGCGACGGCGAGGCCGGTTACGACGCGACGATCGCGCTGGCCGAATCGCTGCCGCTCGCCTACGCGTCGTTCAACCATTACACCAACCGGCCGGGCGCGCGGTTGGCGGCGGAGTCGCCGGCGACAGGCATCGCGCGACTCGATCCCTCGGGCCAAGCGGCGGCCGATCCGGCGTTGTCCCGCTGGGTTGGTCTGGCGTACCGGCGGTTTTATCGGCGGCCCGCCTACTGGTTTTCGCTGTGGCGTTCGGCGCGCGCGGCGGGTAGTCTGGCGGCCTTGTGGTCGATGGGCGTTTCGTGGCTGGCCGCCCGTCTGAGGAAAGCAGCATGAACCGGGTCTGGAAACATCTGAAATACCCCTGGCGCTACCCCGGCATCGTGCCGCGCGCCGCCGGGAACTATTTCCGCCTCTTCGTGCTGTCGCAGCCGCGCCTGCGCGCCGTCGAATTCGCCCTGACCTACGATTGCTCGTGCCGTTGCGAACATTGCTCCGCCGCGCTGCTGAAAAAACACGGCGGGCCGCTTCTGGACACGGCGGAGGTTTGCGACGCACTGGGACAGTTGCATCGCCTCGGCGCGATGAACATCAACCTGACCGGCGGCGAGGCGCTGCTGCGGCCCGACCTGGAGGCTATCGTCCGCGCCGCGCACCCGCGAAGCACGGTCGTTTCGCTGGCGACCAGCGGCGTGCTGCTGACGGCGGCGGTCGCGGCCGATCTGCGCCGCTGGGGTGTGCGCATCGTCACCATCAGCATCGATTCGGCCGACCCCGCGACGCACGACCGCTCGCGCGGCCGGGCCGGCGTTTTCGAGGCCGCGATGGCCGCGACGCGCCACTGCCGCGAGCGGGGCATCGACGTTTTCTGGTGCACGATCCTGACGCCCGAGAACGCGGCCGACGGCGACCTGCGGCGGCTGGTGGATCGCGCGGGGGCCGAAGGGCTGACGATCACCATCAATTATCCCTGCCCGGTCGGCGGCTGGGCGGACCGCCGTTTCGCGATCACCGACGAGCTGCGCGCGCTGCACGCCGAGTTGCTGCGCCAACCGCACGTGCGCTGGGAAGGCCATTCGAACTTCCGCCGCGAAGGCTGCCCGGCAGGCCTCGAAAAGCTCTACCTCGGCCCGTGGGGCGACGTCATGCCCTGCCCGTTCATTCACCTTTCGTACGGCAACCTGCGCGAACGGCCGCTGGCCGAGATCTGGCGCACGATGCGGTCGGCCGGCACCTTCGACACCATCCGCGACGGGTGCCCGCTGGCGACCGACCCCAAGTTCGTCCGCGAAATGATCGAACCAATCTACCGGCAGGAAGAGCACCCCATGCCGCACACGCGCCATCCGCACGAGGGAAAGGCGGGCCGATGATCGCCGGCGCGCGGAACCTGCGCTACGTGGCGCGTTTCCCGCGCCTGCTGCCCAAGCTGGCCGGCGACTACCTGCGCGTGCTGGCCGGCCGGCGCGTGCTGCGCGGCGTCGAGTTCGCCGTCACCTACCGCTGCAATTTCGACTGCGCCCACTGCCTGACCAAAAGCGTCGTCGATGCGCGACAGACGGAACTCACCCGCGAGGAAATCGGCGACATCGCGCGGCAGATCGACCGCCTGGGCGCGATCTTCATTAACTTCACCGGCGGCGAGGCCCTGCTGCGCGACGACCTGGAAGCGATCGTCGCCGACACCGCCCGGCTCCGCGGCCTGCTGGTCACCCTGGCGTCCAACGCCTACGCGCTGACGCCGGAAAAACTGGCGGCGTTGCAAAAACGCGGCCTGGCCATGCTGACCCTGTCGCTCGACGGGCCCGACCCCGCGTCGCACAACCGCTTTCGCCAACGGCCGGGCGCGTTCGCCCGCGTCGCCGCGACCGTCCGCGCGTCGCGGTCGCTACGGATGCCGGTCTGGCTCAACGCCGTGGCGACCCGCAACAACCTGAACGACGGTTCCCTGGAACGGCTGGCCGATCTCGCCCGCGAATGGGGCTGCCTGCTGACGATCAATCTGCCGTACGCCACGGGCGGCTGGCGCGACGCGGACGTGCGCCTGGGCGACGCCGAATATCGACGGTATCTCGCCCTGCTGCGCTTGCCGCAGGTGCGTTGGGAGGGGTCGTCCAACTGGGGACGCGCGGGCTGCCCGGCCGGCTCGGAGAAGATTTACGTTTCGCCCTACGGCGACGTGTTTCCCTGCGCCGTCCTGCAAACGAGTTACGGGAATTTGCGCCAAGAGCCGCTGGCCACGATCTTTCGCCGGCTGGGAGAAGAGCCGCTGTTCGACGGCCGGTGCAAACCGTGCCTGTCGGCGGAAGCCCCCGAACTGCTGCCCGACCGTCTGAAGAACCGGTGATCGCCGTCCTGAAGAGATCCATGGCCGTTACGCTCTGAATTCGCGATGGCCGCTTACTTCTTCGCCGCCCATCCCCAGCCCAAAGGCAGGTGAATCGACCGGCTGCCGTCGGCCCAGGCACGGCGCTCCTGGCGCTCGGTCACCCGCAGCCGCCGCTCGTTGGCGAAGCCGTCGAGCAGCCGATGATGGTGCTCCCACAGCGCGTCGAGGTCGCCCGGCGCGGGTCGCCACGGCCCGCCGGTCAGTCCGACCGCCGGCTCCAGGCCCGCCCGCGCGGCCCAATCGGCCAGTTTGCGCCCGGCCAGCGGATCGGCGCCCCGCGCGGCCAGGGCGGCGCAGATCAATTCGCGCAGTCCGAAATCGGGCCATTCGATATAACCGTCCCAATCCGGCTCGGCAAACCAAACGACCGCCCCTCCCGGCGCGGCGACCCGCTTCATTTCGCGCAGCAGCGCCACGGGATCGGCCGCCCAGAGCAGAGTGAAATGGCAGGCGACGAAATCGAATGCGCCGTCGGCGAATGGCAGGGCGGCGGGTTGTGAGCGGACGAATTCCAGGCTCGGCTGCGCCGCGCGCGCGGCGTCCAGCGCCGCCTCGTCGATGTCGCAGCCGACCGCTTCCCGCCGGACCTTGCCCGCCAGTTCCGCCGTCAGCCAGCCGTCACCGCAGCCGACGTCCAGGGCGCGCTCGCGTGTGCCGACGGCCGCCAGACGGTACAGATGCGCCCGCAGGCCGGCGGTCCAGGCGGCCTGCCGGCGATAGTAGGCGAATTGCGCCGCCGGATTGGCTTCAGGCATCGTGGTTCAAGGCTCCGGATGGTGGCGCCGGTACAGCGGGCAGCCGCCGCCGCAGACCGCCAGGTCGTGGCAGGCCTCGCATTTCTCGTCGACCCAGGTGTGCTCGCGCAGTTCGACCAGGCGCGGGTCGCCCCAGATCTTGCCCCAGTCGTCGCGCAGGAAATCGCCGAGGCTTTCGAAATAGCTCTGGCAGGGAATCACCGCGCCGTTGGGCTCGATGCACATGTTGTAACGACCGGCGGTGCATTGCTTGACGCCCAGGCCCAGGTCGATCGGGTTGCAGGTGCAGTACTGCGTCGGGGTGTACCACAAAAACGACAGCACGCGCGCCGCCGCGCCGTCGCGCACCCGCTCCAGCACGTCGGGCAGTTCGGTTTCCGAGAGGGCGTCGGGGTTGTCGGCGCCCTTGCCGGCATGGATGAATCCGTTCATCGCGAACTGCCGCACTCCCAGGTCGCGTAAGAAATCGAGCAACCGCTCGACCTCGCCCACGTTGCGGCGCGACAGCGTCGTGTTGGTCAGCAGGTACGTCCCCGCCGCGACGACGTGGCGGATGCCTTGCTCCGTTTCGGCGTGCGCGCCGGGCGTCGACACCATCGCGTCGTGAATCGCCGGATCGTGGCTTTCGATCGTCACCTGGACGTGATCGAGGCCCGCGGCGATCAGGCTTTGCAGGTACGCCTCGTCGGCCAGGCGGCGGCCGTTGGTGATCAGGCCGGTCACCTGCCCCTGCTCCTCGGCCAGTTGAATGAACGCGGGCAGGCCCGGATGCAACGTGGCCTCGCCGCCGGTGAAAATGAGCTGCGGTACGCCCAGATCCCACGTTTTGCGGATTACCGCGCGCCATTGGTCGTCCGGCAGGCTCGGCAGGGCCGCGTCGCGCGCGACGTAGCAATGGCCGCACCGGTTGTTGCATTCGTAGGTGAGCGCGAGGTCCAGCCGGTGCGGGACGCTGCCGCGCGTTTCGAACGGCTCGACGCGATCCAGCCCGAGGTAGGTCACCGGGCAGATGTCGTCGCGCGAGGCCAGCAGGCGGATCTTGTCTTTCAGGTCGAGGTAGTCGCGGCGCAGGGTTTCCTTCGGGGCGCGGTACCGCCGAGCCAGCCGGCGGATCGCCTCGTCGTCGGGGGTTTTTTCGAGCACCGCCAGCGCCATTTCGGCGGCGGTGGAATTCAGATGCACGACCTTCGCCGCGTTGACGATCAGCACGCCGCCGCCGTCGGGCTCGATGCGCAGGTGAAGCCGGATGCCTTCCGTTTCGCCCGCGCCGCGAAAATGCGTGATGCCCGGCCGCGGATCGGGCGGCGGCGTCACCCATTGCACGAATTTTTGCCAGACCGACATGGCCACGTCTCCCCGGTTGGTGATTGCCTCACCCTTCTACCAAGATCCGCGCCGGGCGAAAAGGGTTGCGCGCCCGGTTCCCCGCCGCGGCGGTCAGTAGCGCGACAACGCGGTGCCGACGATGAACTCCGGCGAAACGTCGAAAAGCTGCCGCGGCTTGAACGGCCTCTTCAGGTGCCGTCGCGCGCCGTCGGAAACCGGCGGCGCGTTCAGGTTCGCGGCGAGCGTGTACTGCACCTTCGCCTCCTCGCGCCGTTCCAGCAGATCGAGGCAGCGGCCCACCCATACGTAGGCCTCGGCCTTCATCAGCACGTCCCGGTAATCGTACTCGGCGTTGCGCCGCAGCAAGGTCAGGGCCTGCCGGTACTTCTTCTGCTTCAGCAGAAAGAGGCCGGCCAGGCGCGGATAGATCGCCTCGTCCGGCGCCAGGGCGGCGGCGCGGCGGAGGTGGAAGACCGCCTGGTTGTTGTTGAGTTGGTCCATGTGGGCCGACCAGGCGTCGGCGTATTCCTTCAGGGTCGCGCGCTCGGTTTCGTCGAGCTGCTTGCCGCCGGCCAAATCCGGCAGTTCGTAGCGCGCCGCATCGCCGGCCAGCAGCGCCGAAAGGCGGAAACCGGCAAAGCGGTCGCTGTGGCAGACGGGATAATCGGCGTTCGCCAGCCACACGGCGTCGTCCTCGGGCGAGAACACGAGGCTCTGGGCGTTGTTGACGCAGGCCAGGATGTTGCCGGTCAGCCGCTTGCGGTTTTCGTACACGTCCCAACAGTCGCTGAGCATCGCCGGCACGTCCGCGGGCTGGAGTTTGCCGCGCTTGGCTTCCAGCAGTTGCACCAGGCGCTCGCGCCGGCCGTGCGAATTGCGCTGCCAGGGATAAGGCACGACCAGCAGTTTCTGCATCTCCGGCGTGAGGTAATGATTGGTCTGCACCAGCAGGTCGTTCGCCGGCCGCACGATCGCGTGCCGGTTGGCCGAAAATTCGACCGCGGCGGCGTTGCGGTTCCGGGAATCGACCACGAACAGCGTCAGGCCGCAGAGCCGCGGCCGCGCGAGGATGCGGCGGATCGCCTCGTCGAGCGTCCGGCAGTCGGCCAGCACCTCGTGGCAGATTTTGAAGATCGGTTCGCCGGCCGTCTGCACGTCGCGCGTGAACTGCGTGTGCATGCAGACGTAGAGACCGCTCTCGTTGAAGCCCTGGGCGCTGCCCGGCACGCTCAGCGCGCCCAGCCAGCAGAAGCTCTGCCCGCCCGTCGGGTGCATCACGATGGCCGCGTTGTTGGCGTTCCAGACGCCCCGGCCGAAGAAGTCGAAGTTCCGCCCGACGAGCACCCGGCCGTTGCCGGTCATCTCGCCGCGGGCGAAAAAGCCCGAGCAGCTCGGCGGCGCGGCGAACGGCGGAAAGGCCCGGCCGATCAGGTAGTGGATGATGTCCGGCACGAGGAAGATCCGTTCCGCCTCGATCGCCGGCACGTCGAAGGCCTCGGCGAACGCGCCCAGGTGCTCCTTCATCCGGTCGCCCAGGCGGTGCTGATTGCGCTTGTGGAACAGCCATTTCAGCGAATGCCCCACCGCCCCGGCCGCCGGCGGCAGCGAATGCGCCACCAGGTTTTCGACGACCCGGTTGAAATATTGCAGCGTGACGTCGCCGCAGGCTTCCTTCGCCAATTCCGCGTGCTGGCGCCCCATTTCCTCGTAGCTGCCGCGCAACTGCGCGATGAAGATGCCCTTGCGCCGCTCGAGCGAGCCGTCGCCGTATTTCATGATCAACGGGCTGGCCGATTCGGCGGGCGGCGCGGCCCGGCGGGTTCCGGTTTTGTGCGGCGCGACCGGCTTCGGTTTCGGGGTCTTTCTCATGGCCTATTCTCCTGAAGTTTCAAGCAAGCTGATGCCGACCATCGACCCGTCAGATTCGGGCAAAACGGCCGGCGGATCAATAGCCCCGGTCGGCGTCGCATTTTTGGGAACCGGCGGCCGGCACAGGTTGTCTTTCCCGTTTGAATCCCGGCGGCGTCAATTTTGCGGCCGACATGCTTTTTGCTTGCGGAACCCGCCGAATTTCGCTTTAACCGTGCTAAACCGAACAGGAGATCCCCGCGATGTTCCAAGGCGTCTACGTCGCCACGGCGACCCCTTTCCACGATGACGGTTCTTTCGACGAAACCGCCTATCAGAAGCACGTCGAATGGCTGGTGCAAAACGGCGTCCACGGGCTGGTGCCGGCCGGCACCACGGGCGAAAGCCCGACCCTGAGCGACGAGGAAAAAGCGGCGATGTTCGGCATCTGCGTCGCCGCGGCCAAGGGCAAGGCCAAGGTCGTCGCCGGCGCCGGAACCAACAGCACCGCCAAGAGCGTCCTGGCCGCCGAAAAAGCCGCCCGGGCGGGCGTCGACGGCGTGCTGGCCGTCAACCCGTACTACAACAAGCCGACGCAGGCGGGCATGGTCGCGCACTTCCAGGCCATCGCCGCGGTCGGCGTGCCGGTGATGATCTACAACATTCCGGGCCGCACCGGGGTGAACATGACGCCCGAGGCCATCGCCAAGGCCGCCGCGCATCCGCAAATCGTCGCCGTGAAGGAAGCGTCGGGCACCGTGGCCGCGACCGTCGACCTGAAGCTGCTCGCGCCGCGGCTGGACGTGCTGTCGGGCGACGACGGGCTGTTCCTGCCCTGTCTGGCCGTCGGCGGCGACGGGATCGTCAGCGTCGCGGCGAACGTGCTGCCCGCCGAGCTGGTCGCGCTGTGGAACGCCTGGCGGGCGGGCGATCCGGCGCGGGCGATCGAACTCAACAACCGCCTCTGGAATCTGTTCCGCAACCTGTTTGTCGAAACCAATCCCATCCCGGTCAAGGCGGCGCTGCACCTGATGGGCCGCTACGGCAAAACCCTGCGCCTGCCGATGACCGAGGCCACGCCGGAGACGGTGCAGAAGGTGGCCGCGACCCTCAAAGCGCTGGGTGTGTAAGCGAGGAAAGCGATGAACAAAACCGCCTTGAAGATCGTCGTGCCGGGGGCGCTGGGCCGCATGGGCCGGGCCGTCATCCGCCTGATCGACACCCAGCCCGATTGCGCGCTCCACGGCGCGATCGAACGCCCCGACCACCCGGACGCCGGCCGGGACGTCGGCAACCTGGTGCTGGGTCGCCACCTGGGCGTGAGCCTCGAGGACGACCTGCGCCACGTCCTGCTCGGCGCCGACGCCGTCGTCGACTTCACCGCCCCCGAGGCCACGCTGTCGCACGCGAGCGTCGCGGCCGAGCACCGCGTGCCGCTGATCATCGGCACCACCGGCCTGACCACCGAACAAAAGGAAACGATCCGCGCCGCCGCCGCGTCGACGCCGATCGTCCTGGCCCCGAACATGAGCATCGGCGTGAACCTGCTGTTTTTCCTGACCCGCCTGGTGGCCCGGACGCTGGCCGCGGACACCGACGTCGAAATCGTCGAAACCCACCACCGCCACAAGGCCGACGCGCCGTCGGGCACCGCGCTGAAACTGGCGGAGGTGATCGGCGAGGAACTGGGCTACGAAAATCCGGCGGCGCATTACGAATACGGCCGCCAGGGCCGGACCGGCGAACGCGAGAGCGGCCGCATCGGCCTGCACGCGGTGCGGGGCGGCGACATCGTCGGCCTTCACGACGTGAACTTTTTCGGCGCCGGCGAGGTGCTCACCCTCACCCACCGCGCCACGAGCCGCGACAACTTCGCCAAGGGCGCACTGCGCGCCGCCGCCTGGTTGCAGGGCAAACCGAGCGGCCTCTACGACATGGGCGATGTGCTGGGTCTGAAATGAAACTGGTGCGCTTCCGGACGCCGACCGCGACCCGCTTCGGCCGGCTGGCCGGCGACCGCGTGCGCGAACTGGACGGCGATCCCCTGGTCGATCCGCGGGAAACGGGCCGGGTCTACAGCCTGAACCAGGTGCACCTGCTGGCCCCGGTGCGGCCGGGCAAGATCGTCGGCATCGGCCGCAATTACCGCGACCATGCGCTGGAGATGGGCGGCGAACCGCCCCCCTGGCCCGACATCTTCCTCAAACCGTCGACGGCCGTGATCGGCCCCGGCGACGCCATCGAAATTCCCGCCGCCTCCGCGCGCGTCGAAATCGAAGCCGAGTTGGCGGTGGTCGTCGGCCGGCCCCTGCGCGACGCGACGGTCGCCGCGGCCCGCGAGGCGGTTTTCGGCTACACGATCGTCAACGACGTCACCGCCCGCGACCTGCAGCGCGCCGATCGTACCTGGACGCGCGGCAAGGGACACGACACCTTCGCGCCGCTCGGGCCGTGCATCGTCACCGATCTGGACCCGGCCGCTTTAACCATCGAAGGGTATATCAACGGGGAACGCAAGCAGTTCGCGCCGACCGCCGAGATGATTCACGATGTTTTTGAACTGCTCGCCTACGTCTCGCGCGTGATGACCCTCGAACCGGGCGACGTGCTGGCCACCGGCACGCCGCAAGGCGTCTCGCCGATCGCGCCCGGCGACGTGGTGGAAATCGTCATCGAGGGCATCGGCCGCCTGCGCAACCCGGTGATCGCCCGCGCCGCGCCACCGATGGGCGAATAGCCTCTCCGCGAATCTTCAACAGGCAGAGATAGTTCCTTCGCTTACACTCAAGATGACAAATTCAGCGCTTCGGATGATGACCAAGCGTGCCTGTCATTCTGAGGCCCTTGGCCGAAGAATCTGCTTACACCAGCGAATACAGCAGCTCCAGCAACTGTTCGTAGGTCTGTTTGCCGTAGGCGGCGGGGACGTTGATTTCGTGGCACGGGCGGTCGGCGAGGACGCGGCGGAAGTGTTCGCGCTCGAGTTCGAAGAAGCAGGCCAGGTCGCCGCGCGGGTGCACGTAGGCGTAGGCCTTGAGGTAGTGGGCGAACTGGCGCAGCTCGTAAAAATTGATGACCTGCAGCTTGGTCAGGATGTCCTCGCGGTCGGCCGGTCGCGCCACGGGCCGCTCGACGTCGGCGCGGGTGATGACGAACAACCCCGTCCACGGCGTCGATTCGCTGACCGGCACCTGGGGCAGCGCCGCGCGGATGCCGATGTTGTAGGTGACGTCGGCATAGCCGCCGCTGGCCTTGAGCAGCGCCGTGCGCAGGCGAATCTGCCGCTTGGCGTCCTCCGGCAGGCCCTGCAGAATCGGGTTCATCTCGAGGTTGTGGGCGTGAAAGCGAAACGGCGTGACGTAGCCCCACGCCCGGTCCGCGGCGAGGATGGTGTATTCGTCGGACACGAACGGATGGCCGGCGGCCAGCCAGTTGAGCAGCGTCGTGGTCTTGCCGGTGCTGGGCGACGCCGCCAGCACGAAGCCGCGCTCGCCGTCCGACAGGCAGCTCGAATGGATCATCGGCATTCCGGCCAGCGTGAACTTCAGGCGAATCAGCGGCTCGAGAAACAGCTTGACGACGATGATCATCGAAAAGCGGTTGCCGCGAAAACGCACCCGCGTCGTCCCCTGCGCCAGACCCTCGATCCACACCTTCCAGAAAGCCACCTTGTAGCGGTCGGCCGCGTAAATCGCGTCGTCGCCGACGAGGTACTTCTTGTCGACCGTCTGCGCCGCGGGAAAACGCGGCGGGGTGAAATCGTTCAGGTCGAAGTCGATGTCGGGCTCGCGGTTCGCCGGCGCGGCGGCGCGGTAATAGGCGTATTCCTTGTCGAGCTTGGCGAACTGCCCCTGCGGGCCGCGCAGCCGAATCCACACCCGGTCGTGAATGTTGTACCAGCCTTCCGGCATCGGTCGTTCCTCGCGGTTACCGGGTCGGTATGGTAGTGGCGGACGGCGGGGAAAGCAAATCCGGTCGCGGCCGGATCCCGCTCAGGCTTCGGACGATTCGCTCTTCAGCGCGGCCAGCACCTTTTGCCGGGCGATCGGCGACAGGGCCGGCAGGTGGTCGCCGTTGGCGTCGAGAAATTCGGTGAAACGGCCGGCGGCCTCATGGAGCGTTTGCAACTGTTCGTGGTAACTCCGGCACTGTCGGCAAATCTTCAGATGCGCCCGCAGCGCCGCCTTCTCCCGTAAACTCAGCGAACGATCCAACGAATGCGAAGCCAGTTCGGCCGCCTTTTGGCAGGATATCATGCGTTGCCCTCATGACCGTTTCGGATACCAATGGCGCTCCAGGCATCGCCGGATGCTGGAGCGCGCGCGGTGCAATCGTACCCATAGATTATTCGCCGAGATGTTCAAAACCTTACAGATTTCTTCGCTGGAAAAGCCGTCGATCTCGCGCATGGCGAAGGCCTGGGCGGTCGCCGCCGGCAGCTTCGCCAGGCAGTTTTGCAGCACCTGCCAGAATTCCTTTTGCTCGCGAACCTGCTCGGGTTGGACCGTCCAATTGCCCGACTTCGCGGTCCAAAGGCCCAACGCGGTGAATTCACCCTCTGGTTCCGTCTCCTCCGAGGCGTGATCGATGACGGCCTTTTCGCGGTAGACCTTGCGCAGGTGGTCGATCAACTTGTGCTTCAGGATGCCGATCAGCCAGGTCCGTTCGGAGGATTTGCCGGTGAAATCCAGCCGGCTGCGCAGGGCCGCGAGAAAGGTTTCCTGAACCAGATCCTCGGCGGCGGCCGGGTCGCCCAGGCGGAAAAGGGCGTATCGGAACAGATAGTCGCCATGCGCCTGAACCCACGATTCGGGATTGAGCCGATCGTTTCCGGCCGCCATGATTGCACCTGTTTCGTTGGCTTGGACTTTTACCGTATTCCCTTTTAATGGCCGGCACAAGATCGATTACCTGCCTGAATTCACTCATTTATCGCGGTTCCCGGACCCGGCGCGCCAAACCGCCGAAAGAATGACCGCCCGCGTGAAAGTTGCTATTGGTCTTTGCCGGACCGGCCGAAAAAACAATTACCATGGTGATTCCGGGCAAGCAGGCCTGTCTCAGCGGATGGGAATCCGGGCGGAACGGGAAAGGATGAGCGGTTTGACGAACGGTTTCACCCACGAGAACGGAAAAATAAAAAAATCCGGCCTCTGGCCAAAGCAAAGCAGGCAATAGACCATGGCGCCTTCCCTGACCCAAAGCGAATTCGACCTGCTCCGCAAATTGATCGAGGATGATTGCGGCATCGTCGTCGAACCGGGCAAGGAATACCTGATCGAAAGTCGTCTGGCCAATCTGGTGACCGAAACCGGGTGCGCCTCCTTCGGCGATTTTTACCTCAAGGCCAAGGCCGACCTCCGCGGCCCCTTGCGCGACAAGATCGTCGACGCCATGACGACCAACGAAACCCTCTGGTTCCGCGACAATTCGCCGTACGTCATCCTCGAGGAAGTCGTGCTGCCGGCGATGATCGAACGGATCAAAACGGGGCAGAAAATCAAAATGCGCATCTGGTCGGCCGCCTGCAGCACCGGCCAGGAACCCTATTCCATCGCCATGTTGATCCAGGACGCCTGCCGGTTTCGCGGCGGCGGCAAGGTCACGCCCGCCAATTTCGAGATCCTGGCCACCGACATCTCGCCCTCGGCGCTGTTTCTGGGCATGTCGGGGCGCTACGACCAGATCTCCATTTCGCGCGGGATGCGGCAGGATTTCCGGGACCGCTACTTCCGGCAGGACGGCCGCGTCTGGCTGCTGGCCGATTCGGTCAAGCAGATGGTGACGTTCAAACGCTTCAACCTGCAAAACTCTTTTTCCGCGCTGGGCAGTTTCGACTTGGTTTTTTGCCGCAACGTTGCTATTTACTTTTCGATGCAATTCAAGCAGGACTTGTTCCGGAAAATCGCGGATACGCTCAACCCCGCCGGGTTGCTCTTTCTCGGCAGCGCCGAAAGCCTGGCCCAGTATTCGACCGATTACGAGATGCAGGAACACAAAGGCAGCCTCTACTATCGGGTGAAGAAATGACCGGCGCGGCCGCGGGAAGGCGCCAGGAAAAGAAGAGGGGATGGTAAGATGAAGATTTTGTCCGTCGACGACTCGCGGATGATCCGCCGGCTGATCGGCAGCGCCATTTCCGTCATGGGCTTCGACGTGCTCGAGGCCGGCGACGGCAAGCAGGCGCTGGCCGTCCTGGAGACGGAATACCCAAACGTCGGGCTGATCATGCTCGATTGGAACATGCCCGAAATGGACGGCTACGAATGCCTGGTGGCCATCAAGGCCGACGAGCGCTTCAAGCATATTCCCGTGATGATGTGCACCACCGAATCCGAGCGTGAAAACGTCATCAAGGCGATCAAGGCCGGCGCCAAATCCTACGTCTCCAAGCCCTTCACCCCCGAGGATCTGGTCACCAAAATCATGGAATGCCTGGGCCAGGGGCTGGACCTGTAAGCGTCAACCAACCTTCGTTTTCAACGGCGGGCGACTCGTTCGGGTCGCCCGTGGTTTTTTTAAACCACGTTCAGCAGCCGATATGGTGAAGTAAGGCGTCCCGCCCAACGAAGCGTTTCCTGCACGATTCCGCCCGGCGGAACTCTGTGCGAATGGGTGTCCTTGAACGCACACGAAAGAAAGTAGAAGGCTTCGCTCCAACGGGTTGTTTAGGACCCGTTTCCGCGATGCCAAACGAACAGGCGGGGGCCTATTGACCTACGCGGTTATGGGGGTCACCGGAATTGCGGAATTACCATATTTCACGACCAAGGTCTGTCGGGATTTGTAAATAAGGCGCAATATTTTCCGATTTTGACACTAGATGACATTTTGTTTGATAAATATATCTTGACAAATATAAGAATGAATGATATTCTATCTTTGTTATTTTTTTATTGGCTTTTTGATGCACAATTTGTTGGAGGATGATTTTGAAAAATGTTTTCGCTATTTATATATTATTTATTAATTCCAAACAAAATACAAAACCCTTTATTTCCCTCAACATCGAATCTAAAAAGGGAAAGGAGAAGTCATGACAAAGCATTTTTTCTTTTTTTTGTTATCAATTCTCTCGATTGCATTGCTGAATTCAAATGAGGCACGTTGTCAAGGATTATCTAGGGGGCCATTTGCGGCTTATATAAATGAAGAATATAATAATGAGTATTGTGAAGCTGAAGATCTAAATGGTGAATTAACATATATAGTAGATTTATGGTATCAGGAAATGGAAATTAATTTATTTGAAGGTGATTATGTACTTAATTATATTAGACCAAAACGATATGTTGATTTATCTCTTCGCAATTGGGGAAGAGATTATGAATATCTCGATACAAATAATATTGCATTAATCGCCGGTCATGGCGGTTATGGCTGTGATAGCAATAATGTTTATTATGCTTATCACAAACTTGATCGTACGAGACCTGACTATCCGACCAATTGTACAATCTGGCCTTCGGTCGATATGGAGTTAGGGAACCTTTCTGATGATGTTGGTGGTATTGAAATACTTCATGTACTTTCTTGTAATATGATGACGGTAGATAATGGGATAATTCATAACACTTGGCAACCAGTTTTTAGGGGAATCCACCAAGTAAATGGATTTCATGGTGTTGTTGCTGTTACAGGAACACTTCGCAATGGCCTTCACCGTATTGCAATTTATGGTCTGGATAATGCAGTAGGAGAGAGATGGGTAGATGAATTGTATGAGGAAAATGCCAATAATGGAATGGATAATTGTCCAATTACCTATGTTGGCGGAAACACTACTGCTGGAGCGACATACAGATTACAACACGAAACATATAGTAATAGAAATACTTTTAGTGATTTGATCCAACCTTGGATGTATGTTTATTACTACATCGAGGGTTGCGATCCTGAGAATGGCAGCGAACTATAATAAATAGCATTCGATCTGAAAGGAGACGAAAATGAAATTAAAGAAACTGCAGATTATTACAGCAGCGTTATGCTTTTTAATCGGTATACACAACCAATTATGTCACGCCAAAAATATGCCAATATTTGCAATCAATCCTTTAGACAATTACAAAGAAACACTTATAAATTATGCCGACGCATTAAATCTTGATCTATCATCGGCTGAATATAGTTATTCCGAAAATGGATTTGTAAAATTTATTAGCGCAGAATTTGAAATAAGCCTCAACATTGCGACTGGCGAGTTTGTATACTTTAATAAAGTTGCAAGGAAAACAATATATTCAAGTGATAATGAGCCAATTTCAAAGGATGATATAGAAATAAGTGCGAGAGATATTTTGGATTCATTTGGCGTCAATAGTAAAGAAATATTACGATTATCAATAAAAAGAAAAATGTTAAAATCTGTTGAAAAAGGCAGTATTGAAGTTGAAGAGACCATGACTGCTGGCTACTTAGTCTATGCATTAAGAGCCATTGATAGCTATCCTGTCGATGAATCAAACGCGAAAATTATTTTCAATGCTGAAGGAGAGCTTGATGAAATAGTTTTAAATTGGGGTCCAATCGAAAGCAATCCATTGCGATATGATGAAGTAATTAGTGAAGACCAATTAAAGATAATTGCGTACAATGATATTATTCAACTAAAAGGCATAGAGAATCTCAAAATACACAGTTCATATTTAGCCTATACTGAAAAAGTTGGGAATACTGGTGCGAAAGAATTGGTGCCACATTTTATTACTATATACTCATATGATTCATTTCTCCAACGGGTTGTAATCGATGCTACTAAATAATTAGAAAGGGTCAATCCAATGAAATTGAAAAAAAATAATTTCATTTTGAATATCTTGTTTGTCATTTTTTGCTCGCTGACTTTTTTCTCCTGCACGGAAAAAAACGACCAGGACTCATCCGGCTCGTGCACGAAGACGGTTGAGGTCGGGGCTGAGGCGGATCGCTTCGCTGTCGCCGCCAACGGATCGACCGACGATTGCCTGCCGCCCAAACCCGATGGAGTTTCCGAGGAAGACTACCAGGAAGCAGGCAAGTTACTGGATCTCTACACCGGTCTTTATGAAAACTCGGCGGATGGAACACAGCTTACGATGTCTTGTACGCCTGATGGTGGATGGGCATTTCCAGTTCATTACGACGGCGACGGCAATGCGATCATTTGCGACTCGGGTTGGACCGTGCCGGTTGTGGTGGCAACGGAGCAAAATGCCCTTTATCGTTGTGGCTTGAATCAAACAGGTCCGCAGATTGAATCCGCTCAACTGATTTGTTCTATCGAAGGAGAATCCTATTTCGCCTTCCGTCGCGATCTGGCTGACGGCGGTTTCGAATGGGATTTTATGAATCTGGATCTATCATGGCGAAAAATCGATTGATGGGGATGCCGAAACAAGTTCGGCATGACGGGTTAATGGGCGTTGGCATGGATTCCGGCTTGCGGAGACTGTCGATAAATATGAGTTTCAAGTCAGAAAAAATGATTTACAACCATTTTTCGAGGTGAACGAAGACCGCGCTCGCATTTTGTTTCGGTAGACGAACGATCAGACCGACGAGTCGCCAAACGCCTTGCGGAGTCCGCCAGAGGCCGACAAAGAGCGTAAAAAAGGTCGAAAAAGGCGCCGTCTGGCGCAGGGTCCGCTTGAGATTATAGGCCGTGCAGTGCAAGGCAAATTCCAGGCGCACGCCGACCAGGCCGCGGCGCCGAAAACGGGTGAGCCCCTGTCGTTCGCGCAATTCGGCGAAGACCGGCTCGACCAACGCGCGTCGTCGCGCATAGGCGTGACGCGCGGCCGGTTGCGCCAGCACCTGCCGCATCGCCTCTTTCCATTCATCGCCCTCGAACCGATACAAAACCCGCCCCGCCTTCGCCGTCGTGCAGCGCCCGCGTTGCGCGCAAGTCGCGCAAGGCGCGCCGCGATACGCCCGGTAGCAAAGGCCATCGCGATTCCGGCTCGCGCCGCGATACCGCAACCGCTGCCCGGCCGGGCAGGCGTATTCATCCCGCGCCTCGTCATACACAAAATCCGCTTTGCCGTAACGACCCCGCGCCCCTTGTTTCCGCCACCGGCCGGCCGCCGTCGTCGCACCCGCTGGACAAAGCACGTCCAGCTCCAACGAAACAAACAATCCCAGCACCTCGTGCGTGTGATAACCCGCGTCCAGCAGTGTCCGTTGCGGCAGCGCACCCAGCACCGCCGTGTGTTGCTCAAGCAAATCCGGCAGGACCGCCGCCTCCGCTCCCGGTTCCACCCGCTGGCCGACGATCAGCCCGCTCTCGTGCGCCAGCACCGAGGGTTTGTACGACGGCCGATAGGTGTTGTTCTTCTGCTTCTGCACCCGCGCTTCCGGCTCGGTCGGCGATAACTGCACCTTCCCCGGATCCTCGCCCCGTGCCCGCCGTTCCGCCGCGCGTTCCGTGGCGATCGCCGCCGTTGTTTGGGCTCGCGCGTCGTCGGGGGCTTGGGACGCGGCCTCCCGCGCGGCCTCGGCCTGAAGCAGCCGGTAGTGACTCGCCGCCGCCTCGATCACCGTGCCGTCGCCGGCCACCGTGCCGGCGGTCAACTTGAGTTGGCGGCACAATTGACTCGTCAGCGTGATGAAAAAAGATTCCGTCAACTCCGCCGCGTGCCGCCGTAAAAACTCGCCGATCGTGCTGTGGTCCGGTTGCAGCCCGCCCGTCAACCACCACGCCCCGACATCCCGTTGGGCCAGCTTCTCCAACGACCGCAGCGACGAGTGGCGCTCGATGATCCCGTAAAACACGAGGCCCAGCATCACAACCGGATGAATCGCCCGGCGGCCGAGCGGGTCGTAGGCGGCGATCAGCGCCGACAAATCGGCCGCTTCCAACTCGGCCCGCAAGCGAATGACCCAGCCCAGGTCGTGCTCCCGCAAATAGCGGCGCAACGGCACCTCACCGATGAAAATCGTCTCCGGCGACGGAGAAAGAAATTGAATCGTCGCCGGGGACAACGGCGCTTCAATCTCCGGCAGCGGTTGGGAAAAAAGACCGGGCTGTTGGCTCTGGGGAAGCCGCTTGGCCCGGCGACGGGAGCGCTTGACGTTTGTAGGACTCATCTGATGAATATATCAGTTCCAACCGTAAAAGCCAGAAAACTGCCGCTGGCAGGAGAAAATCGACAGTCTCTTGCGCACGGAAAGACGGCGTAGGGTTTTTATCGCGACTGGGAAGTCGCTCCTACACTGGACATGCGGTCGGCGAAGCCGGGGTGACGGAAAAATCAGCAGCCGCAGCCGCCGGCGTCGTCGTTGTCGTCGTCGGCGTTCGGTCCGCCGCCCGCATCGTCGTCGTTGTCGTCGTTGTCGTCGTTGTCATCGTTATCGTCGTTATCGTCGTTGTCGTCGTTGTCGTCGTCGGCGGAGTCGTCGTCGGTCGTTTCGTCGGGAGGCCAGTAGATGTCGTTCGGATTGCCCGGTTCGATCAGGTCGTAGTAACGGCCCATCCAGTAGGCGAGCAGGTAGTCGATGCCCGGGTAGACCTCGGTGCCGTCGCCGCCGACGCAATCGATGTTGTAGGGCGACTTCTGCCACATGAACGACGCGGGGCAACGCCAGACCACCGGGCGCGGGTCGAGGGTTTGCGGCTCGATGTCGATCAATTCGCGGATGCCCAGCAGGTCGATCAGGTTCGACGCCCAGACGGTGAATGGGTCGAGCGGCCATTCGGGAATCTCGACCGTCACGTCGCGCACCGGCGGATCCTGAAAATCGCCGATCTGCGCCTGGAGGTCGGCCAGCGAGTCGTCGTAATTGCGGCATTCGCCGGCGCGGGCGCAGTTGGCGAGGTAGATGTCGTCGAAGAACACGTTGTGGGTCAGTTCGACGAGCGGGCGGATCATCGCATGGAAGACGCGCAGATATTCGGCGCGCCGCTCCGGATTCGTTTCCAGCCGGAACAGGCTGAAGTAGGTCATGTGACTCAGGTTGAAACCGAAGTAATCGGAGTACTTGTTGAACCAGGAAAACGAGGAGAGCATCAACCCGTCCTTTTCAGCTTCCCACCGTTCCCGGTAAAGGTTCCAGTATTCCTCGGTATCCAGCACGTGGGCGGTGATCAGGTGCCAGCACAGGCGCATGATGCCGATGACGTTCGGCGCGGCGTCGGTCGGTTTGCCGTCCTCGCCGAGAATCCAATAATGATTGGCCATCAATTCGTCGAGAACCACGGCGATGTCGTCGCGGATCATCTGGCGCGTCGGCTCGTCGTCGATCAGGTCGTAGGCGATCGCCAGGCCGAAGAACCAGCCGGTGTATTGGTCGCGGCTGGTGTTGTTGACCCAGAACGAGCCGGCCCATTCGCCGGTGCCCGCCACGTAGCGGTCGTTGCCGATGTAGTTGGTGTTCCAGGGCGCCTCGTCCGGGCCGCCGAACCGCGCGATGAACCCGGGCGTCTGGGTGATTTGCAGGTGAGTATCGAGGGCGCCGACCGTGCGGATGGCGTTCACCTTGGCGTCGGGGTCGCCGGTCACGGCGTAGCGAAAGGCTTCGGCGGCCAGGTAGGCGCCGGTCCAGATGGTGGAATCGCTCAAGGAATAGGAAACGACGTTGAAACTGCCCGGGGCTTCGAAGTGGGCGTAACCGGTGCCGCCGTAGGGTGTCACGTGGTAGGTGTTGAACCATTCCTCGAAGGCCGCGGCGCGATCCTCCAGTTCGTCGGCCCAGACAACAGCCGCTCCGGCCGTTAACGAAACGATCAACGCCAAAAGCAAAGCTTTGTTCATCATGGCTATCCCTCAATTTTTTAAGGCGGTCGCCGCAGGATGCGAATCTCGATCTATTTAAAGCACGAACGGGGGTTTAAACCAACATCGCCGCATGGGCCGACAGACTTTCGCCTTCTTCCTCCAGCCGGACAACCAGGCGGGCCAGCACTTTTTCCGACGGCAGCCGTTTGGCGGCGCGCAGGGCTTGCGCGGTGGGCGAGGCGAGGAAGGAATCCAGATCGGTTTTCGGCTCGTTGTCGGTCGCGGCAAAGCCGCCGATATGGGCGAGCGTGTTGGCGCAGAAAGTGAGCACGGCCATCGGGTCGGGATTGACTTCCGGCGTGTGATGACCGCCGGCACCGGCGGCCAGATCGTCGGGCAGGTTCCAGTGTTTGAGCAGGAACGCGCCGACCTCGTCGTGGCCGATGCCCACCAGGGTCTGTTCGGCCTCGCGGAAGGAAATGCCGGCGCTGGTGACGCGCGAAACGATCGAGCGGAACAGGTCGGGGAAGTACTTGTCGAGAAAGACCTTGCCGACGTCGTGCAGCAGGCCCGCCGTGAAGGCATTGCCGCCCGATTGCTGCTGGGCGCGCGCCAATTCGCGGGTGAGGAAGGCGACGACGAAGCAATGCTCCCAAAAACGGGCACGGTCGAAATACGCCCCGGCCTTGGTCGGCATGTAAAGCGAATCGAAGACGCTGATCGACAGCGACAGGTCGCGCACCTCGCGGAAGCCCAGCAGGGCGATCGCCCGCTCGATGTCGCTGACCTTGCGGGGCATCGAGTAAAAGGGACTGTTGGCCACCCGCAACAACTTGGCGGAAAGCGCCTGATCGGCCATGACAACGCGGGCCAGATCGGCGATCGTCGAGTCCTCGCGATTGGTGATTTCCATGATGTGCGTTACCGTGGTCGGAATCGTCGGCAGATCGACTATCTGCGATAGCTGGTCCAGGATAGACATCGTTTTCCCTCTTTACTTTTTCCCCACCGGCGCCACCGTTCTCCCTGCTAACCTATCGCGAGTCACCACGCAAGGCAAACCTGCGGGTGGTAATAACAAAATCGGCTGAAACGGCGAAAAAGTTGAGAACCTTCAAATAGTTCGGGTAATTATTGGGACTGTATGGTGGCATTTTCGCCGAATCGGTGTATATTTAGTATTCATATCGATCAGCCGTAAATCGAACTCGGGTGGCGAATGTCGGAACACGACGCCTATGTGGCCGAAAAATTAGGGGAATTATTGGAGAGCCTGGAGGCGTTGCGCCGGCTGGGACGGCAACTTACCGTCCACGAACAGGAACTGGTCGAACTGGCCCGCTCGCAGCCGCGATTGAAACCCACCCTCAAAAAGGAAGCGGAACCGCCCAAAACGGCGGCGCGGCCGGCGCGGCCCGCCAAGCCCAAAACGGCGACGGAAAAACCTTTGGCCGACTCAGCGGGGGAAAACGAGCTGCGAAGCATCCGGGAAGAAATCGGCGACTGCACCCGTTGCAAGCTACACCAGGGCCGCAAAAACATCGTATTCGGTGACGGCACCGCCACCGCCGAGTTGATGTTCGTCGGCGAAGGGCCGGGGGCGGACGAGGACGAACAGGGATTGCCGTTCGTCGGCCGGGCCGGGCAACTGCTCAATAAAATGATCGCGGCGATGGGCAAGCGGCGCGACGAGGTCTACATCGGCAACATCGTCAAATGCCGTCCGCCCGGCAACCGCGAGCCCGAGGGCGACGAAGTCGCCATGTGCCTGCCGTTTCTCCAACGGCAAATCCGGACGATTCATCCCAAGATGATCGTCTGCCTGGGGCGCGTGGCCATTCAGAATTTGCTCGACACCAAGCGGCCGATCAGCCAGTTGCGCGGCCAATGGCAGCTTTACGAGGACATCCGGGTGATGCCGACATTCCACCCGGCCTATTTGTTGCGCAACCCGGCGGCGAAAAAGCCCGCCTGGGAAGACCTGCAAAAAGTGATGGCCGAACTGGGTTGGCCGCTGCCGAAGAAGGAAGGGTGAACCGATGCGACGCGTGCGGTGGACGTTCTGTCTGGCGCTGCTGCTGGCGGGCGCGGTCTGGCTGGCCGCCGCGGCGGAGGAACCGGCCGCGCCGGCGGTCGTCCAGGTGATCACCATCGACGGGGCGATCAACCCGGGCAGCGCGGATTTCATCATCAGTTCGATCAGCAACGCCGCGCGGGAAAACGCCGCCGCGCTGCTGATCGAATTGGACACCCCCGGCGGGCTGGTCGATTCCACCCAGGACATCGTCAAGGAAATGCTCGACAGCCCGGTGCCGATCATCGTCTACGTGACACCTCCGGGGGCCCACGCCGGCAGCGCCGGAGTGATGATCACCCTGGCCGGCCACCTGGCGGTGATGGCGCCGTCGACCCGCATCGGCGCGGCCAGTCCGGTGGCGATGGGCGGCGAGATGGACGAAACGATGAAAGCCAAGGCGACCAACGACGTCGTCGGCTTTGTCGAGGCGATCGCCAAGCGCCGCGGGCGGAACGTGGAATGGGCCAAGCGGGCGGTGACCGAGGCGGCCGTGGTGACCGACGACCAGGCGGTCAAGGACGGCATCGTCGACTTCGTCGCCAAGAACCTCGACGACCTGTTGACCCAGGCCGACGGCCGCGAGGTAACGCTCGGCCAGGACGTGAAGCGCGAGTTGCATTTGCAAGGGGCCGCGGTCGACCGGCGGGCGATGGGCTTGAAGCACAAGATCATCTTCCATCTGGCCGATCCGAACCTCGTCTATCTGTTTATGATCATCGGCATGCTCGGCCTCTATGCCGAGTTTTCCAATCCGGGCATGGTCGTGCCGGGCATCGTCGGCGGCATCTGCCTGATTTTGTTCGCGGTCAGCACGCAGATCCTGCCGATCAACGCGGTCGGCCTGCTGCTGATCGCCGCCGGTATCGTGATGCTCGTGCTCGAATTCAAATTCACCAGCTACGGGGCGTTGACCGCCGGAGGAGTGGTGCTTATGGTCCTGGGCTCGCTGTTCATGTTCGACAATGCGCCCGACAAGGTGTTTCCCGCCCCGACGTTCCGCCTGCAGGCGTCGTGGGGCGTGATTCTGCCCAGCGTGGTCGCCATCGGCGCCTTCTCGCTTTTCGTGGCCTACAAGATCATCCGCGCCCAGGTGCGCAAGGGCCTGACCGGGCAGGAAGGCATCGTCGGGGAAACCGGCGAGGCGGCCACGGCGATCGAGCCGCGGGGCAAGGTCTTGGTGCAGGGAACCTATTGGGACGCCGACGCCGACGCGCCGATCGAGCAGGGCGCGCGCATTCAGGTGGTCGCCGTCCGCGGTTTGCGGCTGAAAGTGAAAAAACTCTAATCACAAAGGAGAATGACGATGGGCGTGCCAATCACGATGGGTCTGCTGATCCTTTTCGGCATCGTGGCGCTGATTCTGCTGTCGGGCATCCGCGTCCTGAACGAATACGAACGCGGCGTCATTTTCCGTTTCGGCCGCATCACCGACACCAAACAGGCCGGCATCCGCTGGATCATTCCCTTCGTCGACCGGATGGTGCGGATGAGCACCCGCATCCTCGCCACGGACGTGCCGCCGCAGGACGTGATCACCCGCGATAACGTCTCGGTGAAGGTCAACGCGGTCATCTACTTCAAGGTGATGGATCCGGTCAAAGCCGTCATCGAGGTCGAGAACTACCTCTACGCGACCAGCCAGATCAGCCAGACCACCCTGCGGTCGGTGCTCGGCCAGAGCGAACTGGACGAACTGCTGGCGGAGCGCGAGAAGATCAACATGAAGCTGCAGTCGATCATCGACGGCCACACCGAGCCGTGGGGCGTGAAGGTCACGGCGGTCGAGGTCAAGCAGGTCGACCTGCCGCAGGAAATGCAGCGCGCCATGGCGAAACAGGCCGAGGCGGACCGCGAGCGCCGCGCGAAGATCATCGCCGCCGACGGCGAAATGCAGGCCTCGACGAAACTCAACGAGGCGGCGGACATCCTCGCCCGGAACCCGATGGCGTTGCAGTTGCGCTACCTGCAGACCCTGGCGGAGATCGCCACCGAGAACAATTCGACGACGATCTTCCCGGTGCCGATCGACGTATTTCGGCCGTTCCTGGAAAAAATGGGCAAATAGGGGGCGGCCGATCCGATGAGCGAAGAGCAAGCGAACCGCGAACGCGAGACGGCCGAACTGCGCCGTCGCGTGGCCGAACTCGAAGCCGAGGTTGCGCGGTTGCGCGCCGTCAACGACGAGCTTTCCGAGCGCACGCTGGAACTGTTCAGCCTGTTCGAACTGAGCTATTCGCTCGGCTCCGGCATCCGCTACGACCGCCTGAAGGACGGGTCGATGGATTTCCTCGGCGATTTGCTGGGGATCGACCAGTTCAGTCTCATGCTCCTGGATCCGGACGACGGCAAACTGCACATCCGCGCCGCGCTGGGGATTCCCAAGTCGGTGCGGCGCAAATGCGTGCTCACGCCGCCGGAAGGCATCGCCGGCATGGTGTTCACGACCGGCCAGGCGGTTTACGTGCCCGACGTCAGCCGCGAACCGCGCTATCTCTACTACAAGGGCGCCTACAAGCAGGGCGGCAGCCTGATTTCGCTGCCGCTGCTCGACGAGGACGACAAACCGTTCGGCGTGCTCAACATCTCCAAGCCCGAGATCGACGCCTTCAGCGAAAGCGATCAAAAACAGTTCGGCGCCCTCGCCTTTCAGATCGCCGTGATCATCCAGAATTTCACTTCCTACACGCAGTTGCACGAGTTGTCGCAAACCGATGAGCTGACCTCGCTGGCCAACCGCCGGTCCTTCTTCGAGTCGCTGGAAGTGGAGCACGACCGCCATACCCGCGTCGGCAAGAGCTATACCCTGCTGCTCATCGACGTCGATTTCTTCAAGCAGTACAACGACCGGCACGGCCACCTCGAGGGCGACCGGGCGCTGCGCGAACTGGCGGCGCTGTTGAAGAAGCGCGGGCGCCAGACGGATATCCTGGCCCGCTACGGCGGCGAGGAATTCGTCGTCTGCGCGACGCGCACGACCAAACAGGACGGCATCATCCTGGCCGACGCCCTGCGCACCGCCATCGCCGAACACCGCTTTTTGCTCGCCGACGGCCGGCCCGCCGCCGATCTGTCCATCACCGTGGGCGTGGCCAGTTATCCGGATGACGCCGCCGAATCGCTGCAGGTGCTCGCCAAGGCCGATCAGGCGCTGTTCGTCGGCAAGACCCGCGGCCGCAATACCGTCGCGCCCTATACGCCCGACATCGTGCTGCCCGAAACGGCCCGCGGGGCGAAGGGCGACGATCCGGGCCGCCGCGGCAAGGGCGAACTGGAAAGCTGAACCATGCCCCCACTCGCTGACGACAACCGCCTGGCGCGTTACGATTTCGATCTGCCCGCCGAACTCATCGCCCAACATCCGGCGGCCCGGCGTTCGGCCAGCCGGCTGCTGGTCATTCCCCGCGAGCGGCCGCTCGAACACCGCCGTTTCGCCGACCTCGTCGAACTGTTCCGGCCCGGCGACGTGCTGGTCCGTAACAACACCAAGGTGCTGCCCGCCCGTTTGATCGGCCGGCGCGAATCCGGCGGGCGGATCGAGCTGTTGCTGCTGGCGCCGGCGGCGGGCGTCGCGGATCGCTGGCGGGCGATGGCCAGGCCGGGGCGGGCGATGGTTCCGGGGGCCGAGTTCCGGTTCGGCGAGTTGCCCGTCCGGATCGCCGCCCGGCACCCGGACGGCACGGTGGACGTCGATTTCCTCGTTCCGGCCGGGCAATTGCTCGAACTCCTGGCCCGCGAAGGCCGGATGCCCCTGCCGCCGTACATCCGGCGCGAGGACAGCGAAGACCCGCGCGTCCTGGCCGAGGATCGCGAGCGCTACCAGACGGTGTACGCCAAAATCCCCGGCGCGGTCGCCGCGCCGACCGCCGGCCTCCATTTCACGCCGGAATTGTTCGCGCAACTGGCCGCCCGCGGCGTGACCGTCGCGGATCTCACCTTGCACGTCGGCGCGGGCACTTTTCTGCCGGTGCGCTCGGCGACCCTGGACGATCACGTCATGCACGCCGAACGCTACGAACTGCCCGCCGCGGCGGCCGAGGCGATCAACCGCGGCCGCGCCGCCGGGGGCCGGATCGTCGCGGTCGGCACGACTTCGGCGCGGGTGTTGGAAACGCTGGGCGAGTCGGCGGGGCCGCTCGCGGCCGCGCAGGGCGAAACCCGGCTGTTCATCCGGCCCGGGCGTCCCTGGCGGATCGTCGACGTGTTGGTGACGAATTTCCATCTACCGAAAAGCACGCTGCTTGTGCTAGTGTGCGCCCTCGCCGGAACCGAGCGTCTGCTGGCGGCTTATCGCGAGGCGGTCGCGCAGGGTTATCGGTTTTTCAGTTACGGCGACGCATGTTGGATCGAACGGGCATGACCAAATCGTTTACCTTCGAGGTGCTGGCGACGGACGGGCGCACGCGGGCGCGCCGGGGGCGCTTGCAGACGCCGCACGGCGAGGTGGAAACGCCGGTCTTCATGCCGGTGGGCACCGCCGGATCGGTGAAAACCCTCGACAACCGCGACCTCGAGGAACTCGGCGCCCAACTGGTGCTCGCCAATACCTATCACCTCTATCTGCGGCCCGGCCACGAGGTCGTTAAAAACCTGGGCGGACTGCACGGCTTCATCAACCGGCCGCGGCCCTACCTCACCGATTCGGGCGGCTACCAGGTATTTTCGCTGGGCGATTTCCGCAAAATCACCGAGGAAGGGGTCCGGTTCGCCAGCCACATCGACGGCAGCCGCCATCTGCTGACGCCCGAACTGTCGATCGCGGTGCAGGAAGCCCTCGGCGCCGACATCATCATGGCGTTCGACGAGTGCATCCCGTTTCCGGCGACGACCGAATACGTCCGCCAATCCACCGAACGCACCCTGCGCTGGACCGAGCGCTGTTTGCGGGCCAGAACGCGCGACGACCAAGCCCTTTTCGGCATCGTCCAGGGGGGCATGGACGAGGAACTGCGCCGTTGGAGCGCCGAGCGGACGGTGGCGCTCGACCTGCCCGGCTACGCGCTGGGCGGTCTGTCGGTGGGCGAAAGCAAGGACCAGATGATGCGTGTCGCCGCCTTTGCCGCGCCGCTCCTGCCGGCGGAAAAGCCGCGTTACGTGATGGGCGTCGGGCACCCGGAGGACATCCTGGAAATGATCGCCTACGGGGTCGACATGTTCGACTGCGTGATGCCAACCCGCAACGCCCGCACCGGCACCCTGTACACCCACGAGGGACGGATCAACATCCGCAACGCCCGCCACAAAACCGACCCGGCGCCGCTGGACCCGGAGTGCGGCTGCCCCACCTGCCGCACCCATAGCCGGGCTTACCTGCGCCACCTGTTCATGGCGGGCGAACCCTCCGTTCTGCGGCTCCTGACCCTGCACAACATTCATTTTTATTTTGAGATGATAAACGGAGCCCGAGCGGCGATTGCCAACGGCACCTACTTTGACTATTATTCCGCATTCCGCGACAAGATGGAACGAACGGAAATATTGAAAGGAAAAGCAAATGTGGATTAATCTCGCGCACGCGGCCGGCGGAACCGGTGGCGCCGGCGGCAACCCCCAGGATCTGTGGAGCACCTTGATGCTCTTCGGCCTGATGGCGGTGATTTTCTATTTCTTCCTGATCCGGCCCCAGGCGAAAAAGCAAAAAGAGCACCTGAAGATGCTCGGCGAACTCAAACGCGGCGACGAGGTGGTCACCACCGGGGGTATTCTCGGCAAGATTCACAGCGTTACCGACAAGTTGATCGTTCTGGAAGTGGCGCAGAACGTCCGGATTCGCGTTTTGAAGGGCCAGATCGCGGGCCAGCACGCCGCCGAAACCAACAATAAAGAAGAGCAATAGAGCTTTTTTTCGTTTCACACGGGTAGGAAACAGTTGAAATGAAGGACTATCGAATTCTGATCATTCTGGCGCTGACCGCCGTCTGTATCGTCTTTCTGATACCGACGGTCACCGGTTTCGAGGCCAAATGGTATCCGGCGCAGCCGATCAACCTCGGCCTCGATCTCCAGGGCGGGATGCACGTGGTGTTGCACGTCGACGTGGAAAAGGCCATCTCCGACGAGTACGGCCACCTGGCGCAGAGCAACATCCCCGAGGTTTTCAAAGACAAGAACCTGGCTTTCGAGAAAGCCGTGGTCAGTTCGGACGGCAAAAAACTGACCATTCAGTTCGCCGGAGAAAACGACCGCGCCTCGGCTCAGCAGTTCCTCACCGCCGAATGGACCCGCTTCAAGGTGACGACCGAAGAGGCCGAGGGCAAGCCGGCCCTGGCCCTGACGCTCAGCGACGACGAAGTCAAATACCTGCGCGACAACGCCCTGAAACAGGCGCGCGAAACCATCAACAACCGCGTCGATGAATTCAACGTCCGCGAACCCGAAATCTACACCCAGGGCAAGGACCAGATCGTCGTTCGGTTGCCGGGCGTCGTCGATCCGGGCCGGGCCAAGAAGCTCATCGGGCGCACCGCCGCCCTCGAATTCAAACTGGTGACCGGCGAAGCCACCTTCGCCCCCACCAAGGAAGCGTTGCTGGCCAAGTTCAACGGCAAAATCCCCGACGGCTACGACATCTACCCGAACAAGGACAGCCGCACCGGGCAGGACGCCTTTTACGTCATGCGCAAGACCCCCGACCTGTCCGGCGCCTACCTGACCGACGCCCGGGTCGGTTACGACCAGTACCAGAACCCGGCCGTCGACTTCACCTTCAACGAGGAAGGCGCGGCGAAATTCGCCGCGATCACCGGCGCCAACATCGACAAGCAACTGGCGATCCTGCTCGACGGCGTCGTTTACAGCGCCCCGGTCATCCGTTCGCGGATCAGCAACCGCGGCCAGATCACCGGCGAATTTTCGCGCGAGGACGCGCTGGACCTGGCGATCGTGCTGCGCGCGGGCGCCTTGCCCGTGCCGGTGCGCATCGACGAAGAACGGACCGTCGGCGCGACCCTGGGCACCGACTCCATCCATAAAGGCGTCATCAGCTTTATCGTCGGCGGCATCGCGGTCATCCTGTTCATGGCCGTTTACTACCGCAAAATCGGCTTCTCCGCCGACCTCGCGTTGATCCTCAACGTGTTGATGATCCTGGCCGGTTTGTCGATGTTCGGCGCCACGCTGACCATGCCCGGCATCGCCGGCATCATTCTGACGATCGGCATGGCGGTCGACGCGAACGTCATCATCGACGAGCGCGTCCGCGAAGAGTTGCGCAACGGCAAGACGCCGACGGCGGCCGTGCGCACCGGTTACGACCGCGCGCTCTGGACGATTCTCGACTCCAACATCACGACCCTGGTCGCCGCGGTGGTGCTCTATCAATTCGGTACCGGCCCGATCAAGGGTTTCGCGGTTACGCTGACCATCGGTCTGATCTCCAGCGTGTTCACCTCGATCGTGGTGACCCGCGTGATCGCGGAGCGGTTGGCGAAGACTTCCAAGGACTATTTGAGTATCTGAGGTAAAATCATGGCGAAGACCAATTTCTTCGAAATCATACCGCAGGGCACGAAGTTCGACTTCATGCGCGCGGGAAAAATCTTCATTCCGCTGTCCGCCTTGCTGGTCGCCGCGTCCCTGGTGATCATTTTCACGAAGGGCTTCAACTGGGGCATCGACTTCGCCGGCGGCCTGGAAATGCGCGTCGAGTTCAAGGGCGCCGCGCAAAACGTGCGAATCGGCGACATGCGAAAAACCATGGAAAACCTGCCGCCCGACCTGCCGTTGCAAGGCGTCCAGGTCACCAATTTCGTCATGCCCGGCCGCAACGTATTTTCGATCAAGGCCAAGGGCGAGGAAAACGTCACCCGCGCCGGCGGCGACGCCGCGCTACAAGACCTGGCGAGCAAGGTGTTGACCTTCCTCGAAACCAAATACGGCAAGGGCGACGTGGTCGTCGTCTCGACCGACATGGTCGGCCCGCGCGTCGGTTCCAGCCTGCGCAAACAGGGTTTGTACGCCATCATCTACGCGATGATCGGCATTCTGGTGTACGTCGGCTTCCGGTTCAACTTCAAGTACAGCCCGGGCGGCGTGATCGCCCTGGTCCACGACGTCATCATCACCGCCGGCATCTTTTCGTTGTTCAGCCGGGAAATGAACCTGGTGATCGTCGCGGCGTTACTGACCATCGCCGGTTACTCGATCAACGATACGATCGTCATTTTCGACCGGATTCGCGAAGGCCGGGCCGGCCGCTATCGGGCCATCCCGCTGCATCAGGCGGTCAACAATTCGATCAACGAAACGCTCAGCCGCACCGTGCTCACTTCCGGAGTCACGATGTTGGTGGTCATCGCCCTGCTGTTCCTCGGCGGCGAAATCCTCTTCGATTTCGCCTTGGCGATGACGATCGGCATCGTCATCGGCACCTACTCCTCCATTTTTATCGCCAGCCCGATTTTCGTGATGCTGGAGGACATCTTCGCCGCGCGACGGAAGGCCAAGGGGGCGGCCCGCTAGCCACGAGGAGCGGCCCAAACGGTGCCCATCAACCGCAAGCGGTGGGTTTTCGCGGATGAAGATCCGCTGGCCGAACGCCGGTTGCGCGATGAACTGGGCATCGGCGCGGTCACCGCGCGAATCCTCGCCAGCCGCGGCCTGATCGAACCGGCGGTCGTCAAACGGTTTCTCCAACCGCGCCTGGCCGATCTGCCCCATCCCCATCAAATGGCCGGCGCCGCAGCCGCCGCGCGCCGCATCGCCGACGCCTTGGAGCGCGGCGAAAAGATCGGCGTGCACGGCGACTACGACGCCGACGGCATCACCGCAACCGCCCTGCTCGCCGATTTTTTCAATCGCCTGGGCCATCCGATCGAACCGTACATTCCGCGGCGGTTGGATCAGGGCTACGGCTTCGGCCCCGATTCCGCGCGCGAACTGGCCGACCGCGGCGTCAAGCTGCTGATCACCGTCGACTGCGGCGCCAACGATCACGACGCGGTGCGGGCCGCCAACGAGCGGGGCCTCGCGGTGATCGTCAGCGACCACCACGAGATCGCCGGCCCCCTGCCCCCGGCGGCCGTGGTCATCAACCCCCACCGGCCGGACTGCGGTTTTCACGCGGAACACCTGTCGGGCGTGGGCATCGCGTTTTTTCTCGCGGCGGCGGTGCGCCTCGAATTGGCGGGCCGCGGCTGGGCGGCGGCGGACGACTACGATCTGAAGAGCGTGCTCGACCTGGTCGCGCTGGGCACGGTGGCGGACATCGTGCCGCTGGTCGGAGTCAACCGCATCCTGGTGTTCCACGGCCTGGAACTACTCAACCAGGACCGCCGGGCCGGGCTGACCGCCTTGCGCAAGGTGGCGGCGGTGCAGACGCCGGTGCGTTGCGGCGACATCGGCTACCGGCTGGCGCCGCGCATCAACGCCGCCGGCCGGCTGGGCGACGCGGCGGTGGGACTGAACCTGCTGCTGACCGACGACGAGGCCGAAGCCGGGCGCCTGGCGCGGCTGCTGCACGAGGAAAACGCGCGCCGGCAGTCGATCGAAAGCGCCATTTTCCAGCAGGCGCAAAAAATGTTCGGCCAGATTGCCCGCGCCGAGCGCTTGCAATCGATCGTGCTGGCGCACCCCGATTGGCACCCGGGGGTGATCGGCATCGTCGCCAGCCGGATGGTCGAAATGTTCAACCGGCCGACCATCCTGATCAGCGCCGTGGGCGACGTCGGCCGCGGCTCCGGCCGTTCCCTGCCGGGATTCAACCTGTATGAAGCCCTGCAGGCGTGCGAGGAACATTTGGAGGGTTACGGCGGGCACGAGCAGGCGGCCGGCGTGCAAATCAAGCTCGACCAGATTTTCGAATTCGCCAAGGCCTTCGATCAATACGCGCGGCGCACCCTGCAGGCCGAGGATCTCGTGCCCAAGCAGCGCGTCGACGCCTGGTGCGAAATCGACGAGGTCACCGAAACCCTGGTGCGCGAACTGGGTTCGCTGGCGCCGTTCGGCTTCGGCAACCCGGAGCCGGTGCTGGCGGCCCGCGACGTCCGCGTCCTCAACAAGCAACTGGTCGGCGGCGAACACCTGAAACTGCGGATTCCCTGGCGGAAGACGGCGCTGGCGGTGATCGCCTTCGGCCGCGCCGAACTGCTCGAACAGCTCGGCTCGCGCCTGGACCTCGCCTACTCGCCGGAATTCAATTATTACGGCGGCGTCGAACACATCCAACTGCGGGCGCGGGATATCGTCATCCCGGATCTATAGCCGGCGGCAATCATTTTCCGCTACCGCGAGCGGATTGTTACGCCTCTTGAGCTTCTCACCTCACTTCACCGTCTTGAGTTCGAACTCTACCACCACCTGCGGCGTCGGGTTTTGGATGCCGGTTGCGCTGCCGAAGCCAGGCCCCTTGGTGAGCGGCGTGCAGCCCTGCGGTTTGGGCACGAAGTGGAACGGCGCGGCGGTGGTAGCCTCGACGCGGATCACGTCCGCCGCGCCGATGGGCTCGCTCACCTTGAAGTGGGTCCCCTGGGGCAATAGCTCCGCCGAGTAGGTGTACCCCGCCTTGAACAGCGCCGACTGCCGCGTGCCGGTCATATGGTTGGGGTAATACTGGCAGACGTTGCCCAGCCCCTTGGTCTCGGCCGTGACGCGCACGTAGGCGTCGGCGCTGGCGGAAACGTACACGTCGTACTCGTCGCCGAGCTTGAGCGCCGTCTGGCCCGGGATCACCGGCGTACCGTCGCTCTTGCGCACCTCGACCTGGAGCGTCAAGCCGTTCGCCGTGGCGGGGATCGGCTTCGCCCCCGCCAGCATCCAGTCGTACTGATTCGCGGAGTTGTCGGCGTAGCCCACGGGCTGGAGGTAGACGACCTGCGGGCCCTCCTTGACATAGCCGACCTGACCGCTTTCGTCCTTGACTTTCAGCCAGCCGCCGACCTCCTTGGCCAGAACGAGCAGCTCCTTGCCCATCGCCAGCACGCCGTCGGCCTGCCGCACCTCGGCGTCGCCGAGGCCGAACAGCTTCATGAACCAGCTCACTGCCTTGGCGATCACGATCTTCCCGAAGGGAGTGGCCGCAGCGATCATGATCGGCAGGAACAGGCCCTTGGTCTTGGTCTGCTGGAGCGCGTCGGCCTGCACGTAGCCGGTCTTGCCGTCCGGCGTTTGCACACGCCAGTACGTTCCCGCTTGATGCGTGACCTCGACGATCGCGCCGGATGCGAGGCTGGCCACCGGGGCGTCGGTTGCGCCAGGCGCGGCGAGCACGGCCGTCGACTTCGTCGCCGTGAAGGGCGCGGCGAAGGCGAGGCTGGCAAATAAAAACACGGCGGCGACGGTAAACACGCTGACGAGGGTTTTCCGCTTCATCACGATCTCCCCACTACAAAAAACACCATATCATCTTTATAAGTAAGCGACTCCGCGGGCGACGTTCGGCCGTTCGGCCTACCGGCCGCCCGGGAGTCCGGTCTCTTCGGCCTGGCCCGTCGACCAGCCCGGGAAAGGGCCAGGACTGCGGCGGTGCGCTTGGGCGATAATCCATCGCTCAACTCCGACCGGCCTCTCGGCGCGGATGCAGTCCCGGGAACATCGGAACCCCTTGTTGTTGTTCGTATTCGTCGGTTGATTCCTGTTCCGATTCGACGCGCGCACATTCCTGGGATTATTGTTCCAGCTACCACCCCGAAGCACGCGGTTCGATTGCGGCCCTCCCCCCTTTTACAAAAACGAACGACGGGAGCAACTCCTCCCGCAGCCGGTAGCTATCGGCATAGGATGCGTGCGCGAGCCAGGATGCCAAGGAAGCGCGCACGCGGTCGATGGTCACCCGCCCCTCGGTGTAGTCGTCTTGCAGCGCCCGCATCCTTTTTCCGAATCGTTTCACGTTCTCCCGCCGCACCCGCACCCGATCCGGCAGGTGCCGAAAGCCGAGGAACTCGATCCCCTCCCGCGCGGTGTAGATGCGGCTCTTGCCGTCGTGAAGGCGCAGCCGGTGCCCGCCGAGGTAGTCGATGATCGCGGCGCGCACCTGGTTCAGGCGCGCTTTGTCGTCGGCGAACACGCAGAAGTCGTCGACGTACCGCAGGTAAGAACCGGCGCGCAGTTCCTCGGTCAGCCAATGGTCGAAGTCGTTCAGGTAGAGGTTGGCGAAAAACTGGCTGGTGAGGTTGCCCACCGGGATTCCCCGACGGCGTTTGTGCGGCGTGAAGAGGTCGTCGCCGGAGAAGAAAAATCGAGGGGCCGTCTCGTTGAAGTCCCGCGAGCCGACGATCTTCTCCAGCAGCCGCAGCGCGTCACGGTCGGCGACCTTGCGGCGCAGCTTACCCAGCAGGATCTCGTGATCCATGCTCTGGAAGTATTTGCGGATGTCGCACTTCAGGACATACCGATGTTTGGCCAGGAAACCCCGAAAGCGAAACAGCGCCGCGTGCGTACCCTTACCCTTGCGGCAGGCGTAGGCGTCGTAAATGAACATGGGGTCGAACAGCGGCTCGATCACGTTCATCACGGCGTGGTGGACGACCCGATCCCGATAGGGTGCGGCGGAGATGAGCCGCTTCTTGGAGTCCTTGACGATAAAGTCCCGATACGGCCCGGGCTCGTAGTCGCCGGATCGCAGTTCGTCTTGGAGGCGAAAGAGGTTGCTTTCCAGCTCGAAGTTGAAGGCCAAGGCGCTCGGCTTGTAACGGCGGCCGGTCTGCGCCTTTTTCGCCGCCAGCAGCAGGTTCTGGAAGTCGGCGATTCGCGGAAACAGGTGCTTGAAGGTCTTAGCCATCGCCACTCGCCTGCTTGCGCCAACCGCCGAGTTGTTGCCCGAGGTCGGTGAGAATCCCCATGACGTGCTCGTAGCCCTTGTCCGACAGGGCTCCGAGTTCCCGCGACAGCCGCAGCAGCATCCGCAGCCGCTCCAGTCGGATGTTCGCCTCGTCCAGTAGATCAACCTTCTTTTTCGTATAGGCGGCCTGCACCAGCAACTCCAGCACGGTCAGCACGTTGTCCGCGATCCGGTCGCCCAGCGTAAACTTGTGGTCGCGCGGAAACTTCGCCAACCGCACCAGCACCTCCTTGGCCAGATCGTACGCCTTCTGGATCGCCGGAAGATCTTTCTTCATCGTCTATGACTCGCTTTTTCGTAGCGAACAGGGCTTCGCCCTGTACCTACCAAAGAGGGCTGCCCTCTTTGGAATCTCCCCAGGGTAAAAGGGTAAAAGAGCCCAAGAGTAAAATTCAGTCCCGGGAACATCGGAACCCCAGGAGGTGGTCGTATTCGCCGGGCGATTCCTGAGCCGATACGACGCGCGCACATTCCTGGGATCAAAGTTCCAGCTACCACCCCGAAGCACGCGGAGCGAGTTATTTTTAGTGTTTACGGGATTGCGCTCCGGCATTTGCGAGTACCAGTTTTCATCGTACCAGTCCTGATTCCACTCCCACACGTTGCCCAGCATGTCGTACAGGCCATAGGCGTTCGGCTGCTTCTGGCCCACCGGGTGCGTCTTGTTGCCGGAGTTGCCGCCGTACCAGGCAACGTCATCGAGGTTCCCGTACCGCGCACCGGTCGTGCCGCCCCGCGCCGCGTACTCCCACTCCGCCTCCGTCGGCAGGCGCTTGCCGACCTTCGCGCAGTAGTTGCTGGCGTCGTTCCAGGAGACGTTTTCCACGGGGCAGTCGGCGCAGTTCTTGAAGGAGCTGGGGTTCGTGCCGGTCACCCGCTGGTACTCCGACTGCGTCACCTCGTATACGTCCATGTGGAAGGCATCCACGTAAACATTCTTGGCTGGCTTTTCGTCGCTTTGACAATCCGAATCCCCCGTCGAGCAGCCCATCGTGAACCAGCCGCCGGGGATCCACGCCATGCCCTCCGGCGCATCGGCTTGGTTCAGCCATCCATTTACCTCGTCATACCAGGGGTTATCGCTTTTGTCGCCGTAGTCCGAAAGAAATTTTTGGTACAAGGCCTTCTTGGTGCTTTTGTTATACGAGGCGCTTTCCTTGTATTCCTTTACCTTCGAGTAGGCGCTCTGTGCTGCTTTCTGCTTTGACCTTTTCACCGACTCGGCGGCTTCCGCTTTTTGCTGCTCGGCCTGCGCGAGGGCGTCGTAGCCCGACAGATCGGGGACCGGTTCGGGCTTTACAGCCACGGGTGGCGGGGGAGCTGAACCGCCGTATTGAAACACCATCTGGCTCGTGCCGTCCCACCAGCCGAACGAGGGCGACAGCCCAGGCACCTTGGCCGGAATCTGCGCTTGAAGGTAAGTCCCCACCTCGGCGAAGGTGACATAGCCGTCCCGCTGGCCGCCCACGCCGTCGGCGCTGCCGTTGATGGCGTTGACGAAGTCGTAGGAGAACGCGCCGTCGGGCGTCGGCTGACCGGCGTCACCGGCGGTGAGCACGTTGATCGCGGGCTGCCCGAGGAAGTAGTTAACGTTGCCGGTCATCGTGCCGCTCTTAGTCAACGCCGTGCCGGAGAAGCAGGAGTCGAAGATGACCAGCACGTGCTTGGCGGGAATCTTGTTGTTGATCTGCCCGCGCAGGGCGTCCATCGAGATGTAGCTGGACCAGTCGTCGGTGCCGCCAGTCATGCGGCCGTCGGCCGGAATAATGTAACCGAGCTGTCGGCCGCTACGCGCAGCCACCTCGGTCTGACCGTGACCCGAGTAGTAGAAGATGAACCGGCCGTTCTTGCCGACCTTCGCGGGGATGACTGTCTCGATCTGCCGCATGATGTTCGCGCGGCTCGCCTGCGTGTCAGTGAGTTTGATGACCTCGAAGCCCTGCGCCTGGAGCGCCTGCGCCACGCGGTTGGCGTCATTGCGCGGCTCGGTCAGTGACGACCAGCCGTTGCCGTACTGGCTGATCCCCACGACCAGCGCGACCGACCGGTCGTACCATTGACCGCCGTTGGCCGTGGAAAAACCCGGGCCCTTGTTCTGCGCCAGTGCGGCGGAGATCAACACCACGAGGGCGAGGCCCAGAACCGCGATTAGTCTCTTCTTCATCGTTACACTCCACGAGGTGGCGGTCAAAAGCTGGGGTTACCTGGTTGCTATTAGGTCAGAATGATACACCTCAAGCGGGGAAAATCCATCCGTAAGCGTACTCGACGATACCGACCGGTCGGCGGGGGTTTTACTTTTCGAACAAGCGCGGCAGCGATTCGTTAAACGGCGGATAAGCGACGCCCTTTTCGGTGATGATGGCCGTGATCAGGTCCGCCGGCGTCACGTCGAACGCCGGGTTGCGCACCGGTACGCCGGCGGGCGCGATCTGGAGGCGGTCGAAAACGTGCGTCACCTCGCGCGCCGGCCGTTCCTCGATGGGAATCCGGGCGCCGTTCGGGCAGCGGAGATCGATCGTCGAGAGCGGCGCGGCGATGTAAAACGGCAGGCCGTGGCGTCGGCACAGCACCGCGACCATGTACGTGCCGATCTTGTTCGCCGTGTCGCCGTTGGCCGCGATGCGGTCGGCGCCGGTCACCGCCAGGTCGATTTCGCCGCGGCTCATCAGATGGCCGGACATGTTGTCGGCAATCAGCGTCACCGGAACGCCGTCGGCGGCCAGCTCCCAGGCGGTCAGCCGCGCGCCCTGCAAAAACGGCCGCGTCTCGTCGGCGTAGACCATCGCCAGTTTGCCGGCCGCGTGCGCCGCGCGCACGACGCCCAGCGCCGTGCCGTAACCGCCGGTCGCCAGCGCGCCCGCGTTGCAGTGGGTCAGCAGGCGGGCGCCCGCCGGCACCAGCGCGGCGCCGAACGCGCCCATCGCCCGGCAGGCCGCCACGTCTTCTTGCCGGATGAGGTGCGCGTCTTCCAGCAAAGCTTCCCGCACCGCCGCCGGCCCCGCGGCCCGCGTCCGGCGGAACACCTCGCGCAGCCGTTCGACGGCCCAGGCCAGGTTGACCGCCGTGGGCCGCGCCCGGACGAACCGGTCGCACAGTTCGTCCCAGGCGGCGTCGAAACGCTCGTCGGGCGCCTGCCGCGCGCCGAGCGCCAGGCCGTACGCGGCGGTGTCGCCGATCGCCGGGGCGCCGCGCACGACCATGTCGGTGATGGCGCGCGCCACGTCGGCCGCCGTGGCCAGGCGCAGGTAGGTTTCCTCGAGCGGCAGTTTCCGTTGATCGAGCAGGACCAGCGCATCGCCGTCCCAGCGCAGGGTATCAAAACTCATCGCGACCTCGTGCGGTTGTGGATGGATTGAGTATCCGGCGCGGCGGCGGCCTGTCAACCCAATACTGTTTGGCGCGGGATTTGGGTATAATGCGGCGGCTAACCTTTTGACCGGCAACGAGGTGGTTCATGAAAAAGTTCGGCGCCCTCGGACTGATCCTCTGGCTGTCGCTCGGCTTGCTGTCCGCCTGCTCGACCGGCGACGATGACGACAACGATTCCCGCCTCGATGACGATACCGTCGACGACGACGATGACAATGACGACAACGACGATAACGACGATAACGACGACAACGACGACAACGACGATAACGACGATAACGACGACAACGATGACAATGACGACAACGATGACAACGACACCACTCCTTACTGGGCCGACGGCGAGGATCTGGGCGCCGTGTCGCTGGACGAATACCGGCCGCTCGGCGACCAGGGCCTGAACGAATGGGAATGGGACGCCGGCCTGACGGCCAAGGACGCGCTGCTCGCAAGCGGCAGCGTCAAATGGGTCGCCACGCTGGATGTCGAGAACAACCAATATTACCTGTGGCACCACGACGGCGAACTCGTCTTTACGCGGACGTTCGGCGCGGACGGCTTGGAATTCGACCTCGTCAGCCAGACCGGCCCCGACCCGTTCCCCAACCAGGATCCGTTGTTCGCCGACGACTACGACGCCGAGCTGGCGCTGTTCGAAAATCCCGACAACATCCAGCTGCCCGAACACGGCTACGACACCGACGACCCGCGCGTCGGCTGGATTCTCGACGACCAGGCCTGCTACCCGGACGCGCTGCGGCGCATCGCCCAGATTTTCGATTCGCCCGAAGGACCGGACCTCGCTTTTGACGTGCATGCCTCGCACGGCAACGGCACCGGTTCGCACGGCAACCTGGGGCTGATGCAAAGCCGCTCGCCGCTGCTGTTTTCGGGCGCCGGCATCCTCGCCGGCGAGGTGATCGAGGCGGCGGCGCGGCAGGCGGATATCGCCCCGACGGCGATGGCGCTGTTGGGGGCGGACGTGGTGGAGGGCATCGACGAACGCGGCCACCGCGTCACCAACAACTTCCTGCCCTGGCAGGACGGCCACGCGCTGGCGGAAGTGCTGACCGATCCCAGCGTGCAGGGCCTGGCCGATCAGGTGGTCCTCTTCGTTTTCGACGGCCTGGCGGCGAACGAGCTGTTTTACCATTACGATCATCAGGGCGGCGGCGGTTGGGATCTGCCGAATTTCTTTTCGCTGATCGACAACGGCGTTTATTACCGCGGCGGGGCGATCGTCGGCTGGCCGAGTTTCTCGCTGCCGGGCCACACCTCGGTCAGCACCGGCGTCTATCAGGGCCACCACCAACTGCTGAGCAACGACAACTATTTGCGCGTCAGCGGCGAGATGTTCAGCTACGACTGGTTCGTCGACCACGTGCAGGAGTTGCTGCAAGATCCGTCGATCGGCCTCGCCTACTACCTGAAATTCTACGGCGACGAGCGCGGCATCGAAAACATCTACCAGGCGGCGCATCGCAATTTCGGCGACTGGGACCTCGAGCATCCGGGCACCTGGGGCAAGGCCTACACCGCGAGCGTCAACGACCTGTCCTTCTACGCGGCCGACTACAGCTTTTATTCGCTCTTGGAACTGATCGCCGGGATCCTGCCCAACGGCGACAAGTTCGATCCGCAAGTCTACTCGCTCGCCGACCTGAGCGTGCCTATCCAGGTGGACCTGATGTTCCTCGACCCGACGCACCAGGCGCCCAAAACGGCGATCATGTCCTTCTACACCACCGACCACCAGGGCGAAGCCAACGGCCCGCACAGCGAGGGCTTGCGCACCGAACTGGTCAACATCGACCGTTATCTCGGCTTGATTTTCGACGCCTACGAAAAAGCGGGGATTCTCGACCGGACGGCCTTCATCCTCACCAGCGATCACGGCATGGAATTGTTGCGCCCCGGGGTGTTCGTCGACTGGCGGCCGGGATTGCAGAGTTCCGGCGTCAAATATTTCGCGCTCGGCGGCCAGCAACTGCTGTTCCTCGAGGTCATGCGCGTCGTTCCCGATCCAGCCGCGGTGCCGGCCGGCTCGCCGGTGGAGATCACCGTGACGGTGACCAACGACGACGACGATCTGCCGGTGGTCGGCGCGGCGCTGAGCCTGACGGGCGGCGACTGTGCCCCCTGCACGGCCACGACCGACGACGCCGGCGAGGCGGTTTTCACGGTCACGCCCGCGGCGGGCGAAAATCTGCAATTGCAGGCGACGCACGGCGATTTCACGCCGGCGACGGCGACCGTTGCGGTTACCGATTAGCCGCCTTATCGTTGCCTTCAGGAGGCGCGACCGCGCATGAAATTCATTCTCGCCCAAAGCGCCGGTTTCTGCTTCGGTGTGCGCCGGGCCGTCGACCTGGTGCTCGCCGAAAGCGCGGCGCAGCACGGCGGCATCACCACCTACGGGCCGCTGGTGCACAATCCGCAGGTCATCGAACTGCTGACCCTGCGGGAGGTGAACTGCGTCGACAACCTCGATCTGATCCGCGAGGGAATGGCGGTCATCCGGACCCACGGCGTGCCGCCCGAGGCGGTCGACGACCTGCGCGGACGCGGCCTGGAAATCCTCGACGCCACCTGTCCGAAGGTGCGCGCCGTTCAGAAAGTCATCGAAAAACACGCGACGGAAGGCCGGACGATCGTCATTTTCGGTGAACGCGAGCACCCCGAGGTGGTCGGGCTGGTCGGGGCGGCGCGCGGCCGGCCGTGCCATGTCGTCCTCGACCCGGAACAGTTCGACGCGCTGGGCTTGCCGCCGGAAACGCCGCTGACCCTGGTGGCGCAGACGACGGCCAACCGGCAGCGCTTCCTTGCGTTCGTCGCGCACGCGCAGGCGCGCCATCCGCAGTGCGACGTCCGCCACACGATCTGCGACGCCACCGAGACGCGCCAGGCGGAAGTCCGCGAACTGGCGAAACAGGTGCAGGCGATGATCGTCGTCGGCGGCCGCAACAGCGGCAACACCCGGCGCCTCGCGGCCATCAGCCAGGACCTGGGCCTGCCGACCTGGCACGTCGAAACGGCCGACGAACTCGACGGGCTGGATTTCTCGGCTTACGACAAGGTCGGCGTCACCGCGGGCGCCAGCACGCCGAGTTGGATCATCGACCGGGTGATGAACCGCCTGAACGAGATGGAAGAGGAAAAGTCGCGGCCGTTGCTGGCGTGGAGCCGTCGCCTGATCGAGTCGCTGACCTCGATGCACTTCACCACGGGGCTGGCGGCCGGTTCGCTGGCGTACGTCGGCGCGGTGCTGATGGGCCTGGATTTCCGCCTCGATTTCTTCCTGCTGGTCGGCTGCTACGTCCTGGCGATGCACGTGCTCAACCGGTTCGCCGAAACCGGGGTCGACAAGTTCCGCGACGACCCGAAGCGGCAGGTTTTCTACCGCCGCCATTCGTCCGGCTTGTGGACCCTGGGCATCGGCGCGGGGCTGCTGTCGATCCTGCTCGGTTTTCAGCTCGGCGTCATTCCGTTCATCTTCGTGCTGATCGCCTCGATCATCGGGGTGCTGTATTCGGTGCGGGTCGTGCCGAAATCCTGGATGGGGTTCCTCGGCTTCCGCCGCCTGAAGGACATCGCGGCCAGCAAGAACTTTTTCGTCGCCTCGGCCTGGGCGCTGGTCAGCATTTTCCCGCTCTTTTTCGTGACCGCGACCCACGATTGGGGCCGGCTGATCCTTTCCTTCTTCTTTCTGTTCGTGGTCACCGGCATCCGGTCGGTGTTGCTCGACCTGTCGGACATGACCTCCGATCGGCTGGTCGGCCGCGAAACCATTCCGCTGGCCCTCGGCCCGGATCGCACCCGCCGGCTGGTGACGGTCGTGGTCACCGGTCTGACGCTGGGCTTGTTCGCGACGGCGGGCTTGGGCTGGCTGCCCGGGCTGGCGTGGTTGTTGGGATTCTGGACCCTGTTCGAACTGTTGTACTTCCGCTATTTCTACCGGTCGCGGAAATTGCCGACGCTGACCCGCGACCTATGGGTCGATCTGCATTTCATCGCCGCCGGCCTGCTGGCGCTGGGTTGGCGGCTGCTTAATGCTTGAAGCCGGCCCTCAAAAAGACTGTTGCAGCAGGAACAGCGCGTCCTCGTAAGTCAGTTCCACCGGATTGTAGTTGGCCGAACCGTCGTTGACGGCCGTGCGGGCGATGACCTCGAGCTGGTCGCGGCCGACGCCCGCCTCGCTGAGCGTCAACGGCAGACCGCACATATCGTGCAACCGGCCGCGCAGCATGCGCACGGCCTGGATCGCCTCGCGGGCACGCTCGCGCGGTTCGGCCGCCGGATACTTGACGGCCATCGGGCCGACGAGATCGGCCATGCTGGCGATGGTTTTGGGCAGGTTGTATTCCATGCCGTACGGCAGAAAGATCGAGTTGGCGACGCCGTGCGGCACGCGGGCCACGGCGCCGGTCGCGTGCGCCAGCGCGTGCACCACGCCGACCATGGAATTCGAAAACGCGACGCCCGCCATCAGGGCGGCGTTGGCCATCGCCAGGCGGGCCGTTTTGTCGGCGCCCTTGTGCACCGCCGTCGGCAGGTACTCGAAGACGATCTCGATCGCCGCGATCGCCAGCGCGTCGGAAAGCGGGTTTTTCTGCAGGTTGCAATAGGCCTCGACGGCGTGGGTCAACGCGTCCATCCCCGTCGCGGCGGTGATTTTCGGGGGCATGGTCTTGGTCATGTGCGAATCGATGATCGCCAGGTGCGGATAGAGGCGGTCGTCGACGAACGGCATTTTGACTTTCTTGTCGACATCCTTGATGACCGCCACGCAAGTGGCTTCCGACCCCGTGCCGGCGGTGGTGGGCACGACGATGAGTGGCCGCATCTTGGCCGTCAGCCGGTCCATGCCCTGGAACTTCATCAGGTCGTCGGTGCCCTCGGAAATCACGATGTTCGCGCCCTTGGCCGTGTCGATGACGCTGCCGCCGCCCACCGCCACGAAACAGTCGCAATTCTGCCGGCGAAACAGGGCGGCCACATCGTTGACGACATGGTTGCTGGAGTCGACCGGCGTCTGGTCATACGTCGCGCCCACCGCGCAGTGCGAACCGCGCATCGCCTTCTCGACCAGCGGCAGCAGGCCCGCGGCCTGCACGCCCTGGTCGGTGACGACCAGCGCCCGGCGAACCCCGAGCAGTTCCATCTCGTAAGGCAGATGCGACAAGGCCTTGTGGCCGCAGATGATCTTGACCGGGCAGAAAAATTCGTAAAACGACGGAATCGACTTCATGATTCGTCTCCTGGCTCCGCGGGGGCGCGTTACGCCCGCCGGGCTATTTTGGTCAGCAACGCCGGCGTCAACCCGGCATAGATTTTCGCCTTGATCCACAGCCGCTGGGCCGAGACCGCGGGCGGTTTTTTGTAGGTTTTCATCACGATGAAGCGGGGAAAAACGTACGCCTGAACGATGCTCAGGGCGCGGGCGATTTTCATGCTTTCGGAGATGTTGCCGCGAATGATGAACCGTTTTTCGGCGGCCGCGGTATGCGTGCCGATCTGGCCGGTAAAGACCAGCATCGCCGCGTCGAGATTCTTAAACAGAATGGCGACATCGGGATCGCGCATGCCCAGCCCCAGGTATTGGGCCTCGCCGTTCGCGCAACGGATGGAAATGTACGGGCCCTTGGGCAGGATGCCCATGGAGAACACCTCGCCGTTGCGCCAGCGCGACAGTTCCTCCCGCAATTCGGGGTCGTACCTGGCCGCCAGTTCGAAGGCCACCCCCACCGCGACCAGCGCCGACGAAGCGACGGCCGACTTGGCCAGATGGGAAACGGATATGTCGGAAAAATTCATCGCCGCGATCTCCCGATCCGTTCGCTACGGTTCGAATGGTTTTTCGTTGCACCGGAAACCGGAATGTTGAAAAGCGAGGTGAATGTAGCACTGGGCACCGGGTTTTTTCAATCCCGAATCACCTGGTGAACCTATTGTTAAATAATGACAAATGCGGCATTTTTCTTCGATATTCGGACCGGCTGAAGGATCGCGTTTCCGCGTTTTACATTCCCGCCAGGGTCAGCGAAATCGCCGGAACGTAGGTGATCAACAGCACCACCAGCAGCAGAATCAGGATAAACGGCACCGAGGCCCGGTAGAGTTTGACGACCGGCTCGTTGAACCGATAACTGGCGATGAACAGGTTCATTCCCACCGGCGGCGTGTTGTAACCGATCTGCATGTTGGCCAGGAAAATGATTCCCAGGTGGATCGGATTGATACCGTAATTCGCGGCAATCGGTAGTAGCAGCGGGACGATCAGCACGATCGCCGAAAAGATGTCGAGCAGGCAGCCGAGGATCAGCAGGAACACGTTGAGCAGCATGAGGAACGTGTACTTGCTGCTGATGTGCTGCCGGACGATCTCGAACAGCTTCATCGGCACCTGCTGGTCGATCAGGTAGTTCGTCGACGCCAGGCTGGCGCCCAGGATGACCAGGATGCCGCCGACCAGCGTCATGCTGCGCGCCATCACCGACGGCAGCTTGCGCAGCGGCACTTCCCGGTAAATGAACACCTCGACGATCAGCACGTAGAAGGCCGTCACGGCGGCGGCCTCGGAAATCGCGAAATAGCCGGAGTAGATGCCGCCCAGAACCAGGAACGGCAGCGGCAGTTCCCACGCGGCGCTGCGCATCGCCCGGCCCAGCGCCGCCCACTCGAACTTTCGGAGCGGAATCTTGGCCCGCTGCGCGACGTACATGCCGTAGGCCGACAGCAACACCACCATCAGCAGCCCCGGCGCGATGCCCGCCAGAAAAAGCTTGTCGATGCTGGCCTCGGCGACGACGCCGAACAGAATCAGCGGAATGGCCGGCGGAAACAAAAGCCCCAGGCTGCCCGTGGTGGTGATCGCGCCCAGGCTGAACTTTTCGGGGTATTTCTCGGCGAGCAGCGCCGGGTAAAGCAACGAGCCGAGGGCGATGATCGTCACGCCCGACGCGCCGGTCAGCGCGGTGAACGCGGCGCAGACCGACATCGTCACGACCGTCAGGCCGCCGGGCATCCAACCCAACGCGGCGCGCGACAGCTCCAGCAGCCGCTTGGGCGTGCCGGATTCGCCCATCAGGTACCCGGCGAAGGTGAACAGCGGAATGGTGACCAGCACCGGCATGTCCACGATGCGGTTGATCTCCAGCACGACCACCGAGATGTCGATGCCGCCGGTGTGAAAACCGTTGAGCGCGCTGGCGGCGATGACGATAAAAAGCGGAGCGCCCAGAATCGCGGCCAACAACAACAGCAGTGGAATCATCATGACGGCGATCCCCCCGCTTTCTCGGCGGCCTGCACGCCGCGCACCGCCTGATGCAGATGCCGGCCGGCGTGGAACAGGAACCGCAGACCGATGATCGCCAGGCCGATGGGTAGAATCACCTCGGCCGCCCAGTTCGGCACCGGCCCGAAAGCCAGTTCGCCGCCGGCCATTTCATCGCGTAAAAACAGCACCCCGGCGTAAGCCAGCAGCAGGCTGACTCCGCCGGCGAACAGGTCGGTCACGACCGCCACCGCCGCCTTGCCGCGCGGCGGCAACAGGTGCGACAGCAGGTCGACGGTGATGTGATTGTATTCGCGCGTCGCGACCATCGCGCCGAAAATCGCCACCCACAGAACCATATATCGCAGGAAGGCGTCGGCCCAGATCAGGCTGACGCCGAAGAAATTGCGCAGGACGATCTGCCCGAACGCCAGGACGATCATCGTCAACAACAACAGCGTCAGGACCAGTTCTTCCAAACCGTGCAGCAGGCGCAGCGCCAGCGGCTTTTCCTTCTTCTCCATCGGCGATTATTTCCCTTGGCGCACCGTTTGGGTGATCGACCGCACCTCGGCCACCAACGCCGCGGTGAACTGGCCTTCCCTCACCAGCGAGTCGATCGTCTGGCTGGCGATCGTTTGCATCCGCGGCAGGTTGTCGGGTTGGATTTTCACGAACTGGATCCCCTGGCGTTTCAGGGTTTCCAGCGCCCGTTCGTTGTCGATGCGGTTTTGCACGTCCACCCGTTTGAGGTTGCGCACCAGGATTTCGCGCACGACCGGCTGATCCGCCGCCGGAATCTGGTTCCAGGCCTGCTTGGTGAAAGCCAGCGTGCCGTAGGAATACAGCAAGGGGGTTTCGGTGAGGTACTTCACCTTGGTGAACCACTGCAGCACGACCGTGCCCACCGGCGAACTGCTGACGGTATCGAGCAGGCCGGTTTGCAGGCCGGTCAACACGTCGGACAAGGGCAGCGGCACCGGCGGCACACCGAGGGCCTTAAAGGCCCGCTGGCCGATCGGATCGCCTTCGGGAATCCACACCTTGTGGCCCTTGAGGTTTTCGAGGGTGGTGATCGGCGAGTTGCTCATCATGTAAACGAAGCCCGCCTCCATGATGCCGGTCGAAACGTAACCGGCCGCCTCGAGGCCCTGATTGAGCCGCGGCTCGATTTTCGCCCGCACCATGTCCACTTCGCGGTAATCCTGGAACAGCAGCGGCAAGCTGAGCACCTGGTAATCGCGGTAGACGGTCGAAACGCCGCCGGCGGTGAACGTCGAGCCGTGAATCTGGCCGGTGCGCATTTTGCGCAGCACGACCGAATCGTTGCCCATCACGCCGCCGGGGTAGACGCGCAAGCCGACCCGCCCCGCGGTCCGCTGTTCGATTTCCTTGGCCGCCGCGTTCATCGCGTTGGTCAGCGCGGAGTTGTCGGGGGAGATGGTGGCCACCTTCAGCACGAACGAAGGCGCGGTCCGGCCGGGCATGGCCAGGACGAGAGTCGCGAGGAGCGCCACGGCAAACAGGGTTCCAAACCAGCGTTTCATGAGCTCATCCTTCCTGATCGAAAATCGTCGCGGCCTCGGCCAGCAGTTTTTCGGCTTGCTGCCGGGCCAGGGTATTGACGAGGGTCAATTCGGGAACGACGTCGGCCGGGGTGTCGAGCACCCGGTGCAACAGTTTTTCATAGAGTTCGCGATCATAGACGACTTTCGCGTAGTTTTGCGCGTAATACACGAAGGCGAGCAGGAACTTCCCCTGGGAAAGTTCGATCGCCCGTTCGAAATGCGCCTTCGCCTCGTCGGGTTTGCCGCCCAGCGCCGGCGGCAGGATGCCGGCGAGCACGCCCAGCAGCAAATGGCCGGCCCCGTAATAGTAGCCCTCGTCCAGCGCCAGCAGGCGTTCGGTGAGCAATTTCACCTTGGAGATTTCGGCCAGCCGGTCCCAGTTGCCGGAATCGGCCTGGATAATGCCGACCCAGGCGCCGATGACCAGATACAACAGTTCCTCGTCGCCGGCCTGAAACTCGTCGGCCACCGGCGCGAATTCGGGATATGGTTTATCCCAAAGCGCGCCGAATTTCGGTTTTTTCAGCGCGGCGGCGCGGAACGCGTAATCGCGGGCGCGCCACGTCAGCCGCTTGGCCCGCGCCGGATCGTCGCCCAGGACGAACGCGGAGGTATACGACGAATACAGGCGCGCCGCCGTGGCCAGGGTTTCCGGATCGTTCGGGGAATTTTCGACCAGGCCGTCGGCCAGCAGCAGGTAGGCCGGCGCGCCGTCGCGCACGGTTTGCGGATCGTTCTGCTTCTGGATCGCCGCCGAGAGCCCGTCGATCATCGGAGCCGTCGCCTGCCGCACCAAACCGCCGCAGCCGGCCACCGCCAGGCAAGAAACAAGGACGATCAGACCCATGGCGGTTCGTCGCCCGGCGCGACTCCGACCATGGTTCGCCGCTGCCATCACCGTTTACCCCTTGGCGCAAATAATTGCGATCGCGATCGAATAACGATTTCGCTTGAAATTAGTCATATTTTCCCGCGCTGGCAAGGCTTGCCGGGGAATGTGTATTAGCTTAGCGACTTTGTCCCCTGTAACTGCTTAGCGATTATGTCCCCCATGAAGAAGGACATGATTTCGATGACTCCCAAGGAGTTACAGCGGATGAGGTTGCTGGTCTGCGTCCTGGAGGGGCAGCTGCC